>JAFAVO010000306.1 GCA_019242385.1 Gammaproteobacteria bacterium
GGTGCGTTTTCGTCTGTGGGCGCCCGCGGCGCGCAGCGTGGAGCTCGTGCTCTGCGATCCCGAAGGTGCCGCCGTGCACAGCGTGGCCATGGAGGCACTCGATCAGGGTTGGTTTGCGCTCGCGACCGGCGCTGCCGGTGCGGGCAGCCTTTACCGCTTCCGCATCGATGGGACGCACGAGGTCCCCGACCCCGCCTCGCGCTGCAATCCACGCGGGGTGCACGGACCGAGCGAGGTGATCGATCCGGCCGCGTACGCGTGGAACGATGCGGACTGGCGGGCACCGCCCTGGCATGGCTCGATCCTCTACGAGGTGCACGTCGGCACCTTCAATCCTCCGGGCACCTACGCGGCCGTGGCGGCCCGGCTCGGGCACCTCAAGCGCCTCGGTATAACCGCGATCGAGCTGATGCCGGTCGCAGCCTTTCCCGGCTCACGCAACTGGGGCTATGACGGCGTGCTGCCCTACGCACCGCAGGCTTCGTATGGCCGCCCGCAGGAGCTCAAGACGCTGATCGATGCGGCTCACCGCCTCGGCCTCGCGGTGATTCTCGATGTGGTCTACAACCACTTCGGGCCCGAAGGCAACTACCTGCACCTGTACGCTCCGCAGTTCTTCGACCCGCAACGGCATACACCCTGGGGCGCGGCCCTCAACTTCGATGGCGCGGGCAGCCGCACGGTGCGCGATTTCTTCATTCACAACGCACTCTACTGGCTGGAGGAGTTTCACATCGATGGCCTGCGGCTCGATGCGGTGCACGCCATTTACGATCGCAGCGATCCGCATATCGTCACGGAGCTGGCGGCCGCCGCGCGCGGGGCGGCCGGCAGCGAGCGCACCATCTACCTGACGCTCGAGAATCTCAATAACAGCGCGACTCTGCTCGGCGTCGAGGGCGCCCCGGACAGCTGCGATGCCCAATGGAATGACGATGCGCATCATTGCCTGCACGTGCTGCTCACCGGTGAGCAGCAGGACTACTACAGCGACTTCGCCGACACCCCGCATGCGCTGCTCTGCCGTGCGCTCGCGGAGGGCTTCGCCTATCAGGGCGAGCGCTCGCGTTTCGCCGGCTGCACCCGCGGCGAGCGCAGCGCGCACCTGCCACCGAGCGCCTTCATCAATTTTCTGCAAAACCATGATCAGGTCGGCAACCGCCCGGGCGGGGAGCGGCTCGGGCAGCTGGTGGCGGACACCGCGGCGCTGCGTGCGGCCACCGCGGTGCTGCTGCTCGCGCCCGCCCCGCCGCTGCTCTTCATGGGCGAGGAGTGGGCAACGCCCCAGCCCTTTCCGTGGTTCTGCGATTACGAGCCGCAGCTGCTCGAGCGCGTGCGTGCACAGCGTGCGCGCGAGATTCCCGGCGCGCCGGATCCGGGCGCGGTGAGCACGTGGGCGGCGGCGCAGCTCGACTGGAGTCTGCTGCGCGAGAGCGCGCACGCGCGCGTCCTCACGCACTACCGGCGGCTGCTCACGATCCGCCAGCGTGACATCGTGCCGCTGCTACCACAGCTGCGGGCCGGGCGCTGCACACTGGCGCAGCGCGGCGTTGCCTTTGCGGTCGACTGGAGCGGCAAGGGCCACACCCTGCACCTGATCGCCAACCTCGCCGCAGCGCCCGCGCCCCTGCCCGCCCCCGCGGCCGGCCGGGTGGTCTTCGCCACGCACCCCGGGGTGCGCGCGATCCTCGCGCGCAACGAGCTCCCGCCCTGGAGCGTGCTGTGGCTGCTGGAGCAGCACGGTGAACCCGCCTGAGCGGCCTCATCCCGCGCGGCGGCCCACGCGGCGCGAGGAGCAGGCCGGTGAGGGTCCACTCATCCCGCGAGCCACCTATCGGCTGCAGCTCAATGCCGGCTTCACTTTCCGCGATGCGCTCGGCATCGTGCCGTACCTCGCCGCGCTCGGGGTCAGCCACCTCTACTGCGCGCCCTATTTCCGCGCGCGCTCCGGCAGCTCGCACGGCTACGACGTCGTCGATCACAACTCCTTCAATCCCGAGATCGGCGATGAGAGCGACTTCGAGCGGCTCATCAGTGCGCTGCGTGCGCACGATATGGGGCACATCGTCGACATCGTTCCAAACCATGTCGGCATCCTCGGCACCGACAACGCCTGGTGGATGGACCTGCTGGAGAATGGCGAGTCCTCGAGGTACGCCGCGTTCTTCGACATCGACTGGGCGCCCTCCAACCCGGACCGGGCGCACAAGATCCTGGTGCCGGTGCTGGCCGATCCCTATGCCACCGTGCTCGAGCGCGGCGAGCTCGAGCTGCGTTTCGAGCGCGACACGGGCTCGTTTGCCGTGTACTACGGTCCGCACCGCCTGCCGCTCGATCCGCGCACTTACCCACGAATTCTCGACCGCGTCGCAGCGCTCGTCTCCAGCAGCGAGCTGGAGAACATCCGCCGCGCGCTCGCGGCACTGCCCGAGCGGCGCACGCCGACGCCGGAGCAGGTGGCCGAGCGCAGCCGCGAGAAGGAGCTGCACAAGCGCCGCCTCGCCGCACTCGCCGCCAACGATGCCACCGTCGTGGCGGCACTCGATGCCGCAGTCCGCAGCTTCACGGGCACTGCAGCCGAGCCGGCGAGCTTCGACGCGCTGCACGAGTTGCTCGAGCTGCAGGCGTTCCACCTGGCCTACTGGCGCGTCGCGTCCGAGGACATCAACTACCGCCGGTTCTTCGACGTCAATGATCTCGCAGCGCTGCGCGTCGATAACGAGGAGGTGTTCGAGGCGACCCACCGGCGGGTGCTGGAGCTGATCGCCGCCGGAAAAATCGATGGCTTGCGCATCGATCACGTCGATGGCCTGTACGACCCCGCCGGCTACCTGCGCCGGCTGCAGCAGCGCATCGGCGCAGTCACCGGGCGGGCCTGGCAGCGGCCGCTCTACCTGGTGGTGGAGAAGATCAGCCTGTCGTTCGAGCACCTGCCGGATGCGTGGCCGGTGCACGGCGAGACCGGCTATCACTTCGCCAACATCATCACCCGCATGCTCATCGATGCCGCCACCCGCACGCGCATGGACCGTGTCTACCGGGCCTTGAGCGGGGAAGGGCAGGACTGGCGTGACATCGCCTACGAGTCGCAGCAGCTCATCCTGCGCCGCTCGCTCGCCTCGGAGCTCAACGTCGCCACGAACCAACTGGCGCGCATCGCGCGCTCGGATCGCAGCACCCGCGATTTCACCTTCAATAATCTGCGCCAGGCGCTCGCCGAGGTCATCGCCTGCTTCCCCGTCTACCGTACCTACGTCGCGGACACCGTGAGCGACAGCGACCGGCGCTACATCGAATGGGCCATCGCCGCCGCGCGACGCCGGCGCGCGGCGAGTGAGGCGCCGGTGTTCGACTTCGTGCGCGCCGCGCTGCTGCTGCAGCTGCCGGCCGCGACCGAAGCGCAGGTGCGCGCGCACCGCTCCTTCGCCATGAAATTTCAGCAGATCACCGCTCCGATCACCGCCAAGGGCATCGAGGACACCGCCCTCTACCGCTACAATCGACTGCTCGCGCTCAATGAGGTGGGCAGCGAGCCGGGGGTCTACGGCGGCGGCGGCGTGCGTGGCTTTCATGCCGATGCCGAGTACCGCGTCCGGCACTGGCCGCACGAGATGCTCGCCACCTCCACCCACGACACCAAACGCTCCGAGGACGTACGCGCGCGGCTGGCAGTGCTCTCGGAGATGACCACCCCGTGGCGGGATGCCGTACGGCGCTGGATGCGCATCAACCGCCGCCGCAAGCGTGAGGTCGATGGTGCTCCTGCTCCCTCCACCAACGACGAATACCACTTCTACCAGACGCTGCTCGGCAGCTGGCCACTCCAAGAGCCGGATGCTGCGGCGCTGGCCGATTACCGATCCCGACTCGAGGCGTACATGATCAAGGCGGTACGCGAGGCCAAGGTGCACACCAGCTGGACCGAGACGGGCACCGCGTACGAGGAAGCGCTGCTGCAGTTCGTGCGCAGCGTAATCGAGCCGCGCGACAACAACCTGTTCCTCGCGGACTTCCTCAGCTTCTGGAGGCCGGTGGCCCGGTTCGGACTCCTCAACAGCCTCTCGCAGACGCTCTGCAAGCTGACCGCCCCCGGCGTGCCCGACATCTATCAGGGCAATGAGCTGTGGGACTTCTCGCTGGTTGATCCCGACAACCGCCGGCCCGTCGACTATCGCAGCCGCGGCATGCTGCTCGCAGAGCTCGGCAACGATCCCGAGCACCTGCTGCTTGCGGAGATGCTCGAGCACCTGGAGGATGGACGCTGCAAGCTGCTGCTCACCTGGCGAGCACTGCAACTGCGCCGTGCGCAGCCGCAACTCTTCAGCCACGGCGATTACCGCAGGCTGCGGGTGTTCGGCAGCCGTGCCCACTACCTGTGCGCCTTTGCACGGCGCCACGAGCGCCGCGCGGTGGTCGTGGTCGCGCCGCGGCTCTACCGGCGCTTGCTGGATGATCCCGCCAGGCTTCCCCTCGGCAGCGCCGTGTGGGAAGACACTTTCATCGAGCTGCCTGCCAACGCGGGCTCGCGGCGACCGTTGCGCAACGTGATCGATGGCGCGCAGCTGCAGCCGCAACCCCGTGGCAACACCACGGGCATTACCGTAGCAGAGGTGCTGGCACACTTCCCGGTGGCGCTGCTCAGCGTGGAGGAGGAGCCGTCAAACCAGGCTGTCAACGATAGCCCGTTCGCCGAGCCCCTACGGAGTGCTCGGCTGCCGAGGTGAGCTAACAGC
>JAFAVO010000345.1 GCA_019242385.1 Gammaproteobacteria bacterium
GGGTGGGCAGGAAGCCGCCCCGGGAGCCACCACGACGCTCGTCCGGGCGGATCCGCGGCCGCTCGCTGAATCAGACCCCGATCTGCACCCCCACCTGCGGGCCCAGCTGCGCGAGCTGCAGTTGCGCACCGGCAGCCCGCATCCGGACGTCGGGTTGCTCCTGCGGCTGATCAACGATTACTACCTGACGCTCGAGAACGAGCGGCGCGGGATCGTGGAGTCCATGCGTCTGATGGCCGATGAGGCCCGCGCGCTCGCGCTCGAGGCACGCGAGCAGAGCTCCGAGCACCTGCAGGTGATTCTCGATCACATCAAGGACGTCGTGCTGAGCGTGGACGAGGAGGGAGTGATCAGCACCTTCAATCCGACCGGCGAGCGCGTATTCGGCTACTCCGAGGCCGAGGTCGTCGGTCAGTGTATCGACCTGCTGATTCCACAGCTGGCTGATCAGGGCGAGACGGTTCCGCAGGCCCTGCAGCGCTTCGCTGCGGCCTCGGGGGACACCGCGCTCGATCTCGGTGCGCGCGAGCTGTGGGCGAAACGCAAGAGCGGCAGCAGCTTCCCTGCGGAGGTCGCGGTCAGCAAAGCACCGCTTTCGCGCCGCGAGATGTTCGTGCTGTGTCTGCGCGATGTCACCGAGCGGCGCGAGTCCGAGCAGGCGATGCGCGAGAGTGCGGCCCGCTATCGGCTGCTGGTCGATCATGCGCCCGAGGTCATCGTGGTGCTCGATGTCGACACCGGGCGCTTCGTGGATGCGAACGACAACGCGCAGAAGTTCTTCGGGCTCGAGCGCGCACGGCTGCTGGCGGTCGGGCCGATCGAGCTCAGCCCAGCGCAGCAACCCGATGGCTTCCCGTCCGAGCAGCGCGCCCGCGCCTACATCCAGCAGGCGCTCGATGGGGCGGTGCCGGTATTCGAATGGGCGCACCACAACGGCGCGGGCGGGGAGGTGATCTGCGAGGTGCGGCTGGTGCGCCTGCCGAGCGCCAACCGCCGGCTGGTGCGCGGCAGCATCGCCGACATCTCCGAGCGCAAGCGCACCGAGCGCGTCGCGCTCGCCGAGCGCAAGGTGTTCGAGCAGATCACGCGCCACGCTTCCCTGCCGGAGGTGCTGGCTTCCATCACGCACTTCATCGAGTCCTCGGGCGTCGGTACGGCCGCATCGGTGAGCGTGCTCGCCGATCACCGCCAGTGGTTCGCCTACATGGTCGCCCCGCAGCTGCCGCAGGTGCTGCGCGCCGCGCTCGAGCAGGCGCCTGTCCACATCCGTAACGGCTCCTGCGCCGCTGCGGTGTATCTGGACCGCCAGGTGCTGGTCGCCGACATCGCCACCGACCCCTTCTGGTCCGACCGCAGCGATGCGGCGCTGCGGGCGGGACTGCGCGCGGCCTGGTCGACCCCGATCAAGGCGGCGGCGGGCCACCTGCTCGGTGCGCTCGGGGTCTATCGCCCGGCGGTCGGCCTGCCTACTGCGGCGGATTCGCAGATCATGGCGCGCGCCGCGCAGCTCGCCGGCATTGCCATCGAGCGCCACCTCGGGGAGCAGGCACTGCGCAGCAGCGAGGCGAAATTCCGCGGACTGTTCGAGAGCATCGCCGAAGGGGTCTATCAAAGCGGGCGCGACGGGCGCCTGCTCTCGGTGAATCCCGCCTTCGCCAAGATCCTGGGGTACGCGAGCGCCGAGGAGCTCTGTGCGCTGCCCTCCGCCGAAACGCTCTACTGGAACCCGGCCGATCGCACCGAGTTTGCGCGCCGCGTCGAGGCCGAGGGCGAGATCCACGACGCGGAGTTCCTCATGCGTCGCCGCGATGGCCAGCAGGTCGTGGTGCTCGAGAACGCGCGCGCGGTGCGCGATGCTGGCGGCAACATCAGCGGCTACGAGGGCACCATCGCCAACATCACCGAGCGCAAGCGCGCCGAGCAGGCGATCTTCGCCGAGAAGGAGCGCGCGCAGGTGACACTGCAGTCGATCGGCGATGCGGTGATCAGCACCGACGCGGAGGGGCGCATCGAGTACATCAATCCGGTTGCCGAGAGCCTCACCGCCTGGACGCTCGCCGAGGCGCGCGGTCAGCCGATCGGCGCGGTGCTGCGCCTGGTGAACGAGCTCACGCGCGAGCCCATCGAAAATTCCCTCACCGGCGCGCTCGGCCGCTCCGAGCACGGCGGCTCGGCCGATCATGCGGTGCTCATCACCCGCTCGGGTGCGGAGGTAGCGATCCAGGAGTCGGCGGCGCCGATCTGCGATCGCGCCGGGCGGGTCATCGGTGCGGTGGTGGTGTTCCACGACGTCACCCGCGAGCGGCGCCTGAAGCGCGCACTCTCCTGGCAGGCGAGTCACGATGCACTCACCGGCCTCATCAACCGCCGCGAGTTCGACAACCGGCTGCACGCGGCGCTGCTTTCAGCGCAGCGCGGCGAGGGCTCGTACGCTCTGCTGTACATCGACCTCGACCAGTTCAAGCTGGTCAATGACACCTGCGGCCACCCGGCCGGCGACCGCCTGCTGCGCGATGTCACCGGGCTGCTGCAGACGCGGGTGCGGGCTTCCGACACCATCGCGCGCCTCGGTGGCGATGAGTTCGGGGTACTGCTCGAGAGCTGCACGCTCGAGCAGGCGACGCGCATCGCCGAAGGCGTGCGCCAGGCGATCCGCGATTTCCGCTTCGTGTGGGGCTCGAGCACGCTCTCGGTCGGTGCCAGCATCGGCATCGTGCCGATCTCGTCGGGCACCGAGAATGTGGCCAACGTCATGAGTGCCGCGGATATCGCCTGCTACGCCGCCAAGGACGCGGGCCGCAACCGCATCCACGTGTACGAGGCCGACGGTGTCTCAAACCGCCACCGCGAGATGCACTGGGTGTCGCGGGTCACGCGCGCGGCGGAAGACAACCGTCTGGAGCTGTACTTCCAGCCGATCCTGCCGCTCAGCGCCGAGGGTGGCCGTCCGTTCCACGAGCTCACCGTGCGGCTGCGCGATGATGAGGGCTCACTGGTACCGCCCTCGGAGTTCATCCCTGCGGCCGAGCGCTACAACGTCATGTCGGTGATCGACCGCTGGGTGATGGGTCAGGCAATCGCCCTGCTCACCGAGCGGCGCGAGCGCGGCGTGCCGCT
>JAFAVO010000279.1 GCA_019242385.1 Gammaproteobacteria bacterium
TGAACATGATGTTCCAGTCCTACGCGCTCTTTCCCCACATGACGGTGGAGCAGAACGTCGGCTATGGGCTGCGGCGGCTCGCGCTCGAGCGCGCGGAGAAGCAAGCGCGCATTCGCGCCGCGCTCGACATGGTGCAGCTCGGTACCCTCGGCGGGCGCCGGCCGCATCAGCTCTCCGGTGGCCAGCGCCAGCGCGTCGCGCTCGCGCGCGCGCTCATCCGCCGTCCCAAGCTGCTGCTGCTCGATGAGCCGCTTTCGGCGCTGGACAAGAAGCTGCGCGAGCAGACGCAGTTCGAGCTGATGGATCTGCAGCACGAGCTCGGGATCACCTTCATCGTGGTGACCCACGATCAGGATGAGGCCATGGCGCTCGCGACCCGTATCGCGGTCATGGACCGCGGCCGCGTCGCTCAGGTGGGCACGCCCGCGGAGATCTACGAGTTTCCGCGCAGCCGCTTCGTCGCCGATTTCGTCGGCACCACCAACCTGTTCGAGGGGATCATATGCGCCTGCGCGGACGGTTTGGTCAGCGTGCGCTGCGAGGAGACCGGCGGGGAGCTGCTGGTGGATGACAGCGCCGGCAGCTTCGCACCGGGTCAGCGGGTGTGGATCTCGCTGCGTCCGGAGAAGGTGCGCCTGGCCCGGCAACCGCCCGAGGGTGCGCGCCTGAACCAGCTGCGCGGCATCGTCTGGGAGCTCGGCTACCTGGGCAACCGCTCGACCTACCAGATCAAGACGACGAGCGGCAAGCTGGTGACGGTGTTCGCGCAGAACGAGCGGCGGACGTCGGAGGCGCTGATCGACTGGAACGATGAGGTGTTCGTGAGCTGGGGCGCAGATGCAGCGGTGCTGCTGCAGAGCTAGCGCGCACGGCGCTGCCGCGCACGGCGCTGCCGCGCAGGGCGCTGCCGCGAAGGCCAAATTACCGGGGTGGACCATGAAGAACTCGATACGCACCATCGCCGCCGGGGCCCTGCTCGGCATTGCCTCGCTCGCGGTGCACGCCGGCGATGCGGCGAGCGCGGCCGGCCCGGCGCCCCCGCAGGCTGAGGAAGTAACCGGCGGCGCCGGTGGGCGCACCGAGGGACTGCAGGAAGTCGTCGTCACGGCGCAGCGGCGCGAGGAATCGCTCAGCCGGGTGCCGATCAGCGTGACGGCAATGACACAAGCGGACATCGACCAGAAGGGCATCAAGGACTTCCTCGACATCGCCCGCTTCACCCCGGGGGTGTCGATCGACAACTCGGCGACCAACGCCATCTCGATCCGCGGCATCTCCTCATCGGCGGGCGCCGGCACGACCGGCATCTATATCGATGAGACTCCGATTCAGATGCGCTCGGTGGGCTTCAACCCCGATGATGCGCTGCCGAAGACCTTCGACATCGAACGCGTGGAGATACTGCGAGGGCCACAGGGCACGCTGTTCGGCGCGGGGGCCGAAGGCGGCGCGGTGCGCTACATCCTGACCCAGCCGAACCTGAACAGCGCGAGCTCCTACCTGCGCAGCGAGGTCTCCTATACCCAGTACGGCGCTCCGAACTACGAGCTCGGCATCGCGCGCGGCCAGCCGATCGTCGATGGCACCTTCGGCATACGCGCGAGCCTCTGGTACCGCTGGGAGGGCGGCTGGGTCGACCGCGTCGACCCGACGACCCGGGAGACGGTGGAAAAGAACATCAACCGCGGTGGGACTCTGCTAGCGCGCCTGGCGGCGACCTGGCAACCGACAGCCTCCTTCAGCGTGGCGCCGAGCATTCTCTATCAGGACCTGCGCAAGCACGATGACTCGACCTACTGGCCGGCGTACTCCGATGCCGGCGCAGGACACTTCAACACGGCGACCCCCGAGCTGATCCCCAACTACGACAAGTACTACCTGCCGGCGCTGAAGGCGCAGTGGGATCTCGGCAAGAGCCAGATCATCGGCGATGCTTCCTACTACCACCGCAATCAGTCGACCGCCTACCAGGGCACGGTGTACGACCTCGGCTACTACCAGTACTCGGGCCTTTCCTACGGCTATGGGTGCCTGCCGACGCCAGCTACCACGACGACCTGCCCGGGTCCGCCGGGAGGGGTGCCGCTGATCGACGGCAGCGGCATGCACATACCCGCGCAGTTCGGCACCAGCTATGCCACGCCCAACGTCATGACCAACACCCAGGAGAATTACGCCGCGGAGCTGCGCTGGCAGTCGACCGATTCCTCGGCGAAGCTGAACTGGACGACCGGAGTGTTCTGGCAGCTCGCGAAGCAGGGGAGCCTCGAGGAGTTGAAGGACCCCCAGATCAATGCGATGTACACGTACCTCTACGGGACCGATGCCATCAGCATTTTCTGTCCGCCCGGCCCTCCTGGCGGCCCCGCGACCTGTCCCGGTCCGCCTGACTTCCTGAACTCCTCCGCCTCGCCGGCCTATTCATGTCCGACGAACGTTGCCTACCCGGCGATCCCGGCGTGCGACATCTACTACAACAACAACGTGACCTTCGACCGGCAGATCGCCATCTACGGCGAGCTGAGCTACGCCTTCACTGACTGGTTCCGGCTCACGGTCGGTGAGCGCTTCTCCTACACGGAGTTCTCGATTACCCACCGTGCCGACGGGCTGGAGAACTTCGGTCCTTATACCGGGCTTCCCGAGATGCCCGATGAGGTCCGTGCAAGCCAGAAGGAGCACCCCAACACGCCGAAAGCAGTCGCGTCGTTCCAGGTCGACCCGAAGAATCTTTTCTACGCCTCATACGCCAAGGGCTTCCGGGTGGGGGGCGGCAACGCGCCGCTGCCACCGTACTGCGCTCCGGATCTCGCTAACGCGGGCTATCCGCACGGCGCGCCACTCACCTACAAGTCCGACTCGACTCAGAACTATGAGATCGGCTCGAAGAACACCATCGGAGACAATCTGCGCATCGCGACCAGCGTCTACTACATCAAGTGGAACGACATTCAGCAGAGTCTGTATGTCGCCGGCGCCTGCGGCCTGCAGTTCACCGACAACCTCGGCACCGCGGCGGCGTGGGGGGGAGACCTGCAGGCGGAGCTCGCTCTGGGTCAGGTGCACTTCGACTTCGCGACCGGCTACACCAGCGCCCGCTACACCAAGGACTCCCCGGCGGGTTGCACCCCGTATCAGATCGCGGCGCCCGGGATCATCCCCTGCAAGACCACCAGCGGCAATGCGATCTCCGGCCAGGCAGCCATCGATTACGCGCCGGGGACGAGTCCGCCTTTCACCGTGGCGTTCGGTGCGGAATACAGCTTCCATCTCGCACAGCACCCGGCCTTCGCGCGTGCCGACTGGACGTACCAGAGTCGCAATCCATGGCTGGCGGCGCTGCAGGATCCGCGCAACGGGGCGGTGTACAACCCCTTCGCCTATACCTTGCCCTCGACCAGCTTCACCACCGTGCGCGCGGGCCTCTATCTCGGCGAATGGCAGATTTCGCTGTTCGTCGACAACCTCTTCGGCTCGGCGCGGGTGACCAACTACGCGCAGGGCCAGCCCTCCGGCGCGCCGACGGTGCAGGAGAATAACTACACCTACCGGCCGAGGACCTTCGGCATCAATGCGAACTGGCACGTCGGATCGGCGCACTGATGGCGGCACGCGTGCCGAGCGCGGAACGGGGTGCGCGGGCGCCGAGCGCCCAGCGCCCGGGTCATGCGCTCAGCCGCGAGTTCTATTGCGATGCGGAGCTCTTCGAGCGCGAGGTGCGGCGACTCATTCTGCGCCACTGGCACTGCGTCGGGCACCACAGCCAGATACCGGAGCCCGGCGATTTCTTCACCACCAGCTTCTGCGGAGAGCCGCTGCTCATCGTGCGCGGTCAGGACCGGGAGGTGCGCGCGCTGTTGAACGTGTGCCGCCATCGCGGCTCGCGGGTGTGCACGCAGGAGTCCGGTCACGCGCGCGGTGGGGTGTTCGTCTGTCCCTACCACGCCTGGAGCTACGGGCTCGATGGGCGGCTGCGCGCGGCGCGCCACATGCCCGATGAGTTCGACCGGGCGGCTCATGGCCTGAAGAGGTTCCATACCCGCATCATCGAAGGGCTGATTTTGGTCTCCTTTGCCGATTCTCCACTCGGCCTCGAGCACGTGGAAGCCGCGCTGGCGGGCTCCGCGCGCGCGTACGGCTGGGCGGAAGCGCAGGTGGCGCACCGCGAGATCTATCGGGTGCAGGCCAACTGGAAGCTCGCGGTCGAGAACTACATGGAGTGCTACCACTGCGGACCGGCCCACGAGGAGTATTCACGCTTCCACCTCTACGCCCGGCCGGCGCCGCTCAACCGCGCGGCCGATGAGCGCGTGCGCGCCCGCGCCCGCGAGCTCGGCGTCGAGCTGCGCGAGGTGGATTTCTTTGCCCTCAATGCCCGTCCCGGCCAGGAAGCCGCCGACAGCGCGCGCTCGGCGCTCGGTGAAGGTGCGGTGAGCGGCAGCGAGGACGGCCGGCCGCTGGCTCCGCTCATGGGCCAGTTCTCCGATTACGACGGCGGGATGACGTTCTTCGACGTCGGGCTCACCAGTAATTTCCTCGCCTATCCCGACCACGGGCTCATCTACCGCTTCGTTCCCAACAGCGTGCAGAGCACCGACATGGAGGTGATCTGGCTGGTGCGCGGCGACGCCCGCGCCGGTGCCGATTACGATGTCGGCCGGCTCACCTGGCTGTGGAAGGTCACGAGCCTCGCGGACAAACGCATCATCGAGGTGAATCAGCAGGGCGTGAACTCACGCTTCTACGAGCCGGGCCCGTACACCCCGATGGAGCAGCACACGCGGCGGTTCGTGGAGTGGATTCTCGCCGAGCTGCAGTGAGCTCAGGCGCGGCTCAACTGCGCGCGTACCCAGTCCTGAAACTGCCGCACCACGTACTCCTCGGGCATGAGGACTCCGGCGGCGTGGGGCAGGGCGTGGAGTCCGCGCTGGTTCACCTCGCAGATCGCCGCATCCTCGCTCATCACCAGGTCGGTGAATTCGACCGCGCGGCTCAGGTCGCACCTGGGGTCCGAGAGTGTCTCCGGCAGGAACAGGAACTCGATGCTCATCGCGGTGCGCTCGGGTCCGAGCGGGAGCAGGCGCACGAGGCGTACATAGTCCATGTGTGCGGCGAGGAACATCGAGGGGAGCGCCGTGAGGTAGGTGTGTCCGGCGGCGCGCTCCTCCAGCGATAGCTTCGGGAAAGGCACCCCGACCGGCCGGCCGTCCATGGTCCAGGACAGCGCGCCGCGGCGCAGTCCGCCGACATATTGTGGATCATCGTCCGCGGCGTGATCGCGCCAGCGCGGGTCGTCACGCTGCTCGAGGAGCGCACGGCCGAAAATCGGCACGAGCTGCGAGAGGCGCGGGTGGACACCGGGGCAGTGCAGGCACTCGTTGTAGTTCTCCCAGAACACCTTCCAGTTGCACGCGATGATCTTCGACATGCGATGGCCGACCACGAGCTTCGCGAGCTCCCAGTTGTCGAGCCGCTCGGGCGGGAGGTCCAGAGAGGCGGCGAAGGGCGGCGGGTCGGCAGTGAGTGCGGTGAAGATGAAGCCGTTCCACTCCAGCGCGGGCAGGCGGTACAGCCCGTAATCGCGCACCTCGAAGCCATCACCCACCTGGGAGGAGCTCGCCTGCACCAGCTCGCCCCGCAGGTTGTATCTCCAGGCGTGGTAAGGGCAGACGATGCCGACGGGCGGAAAGCGGCCCGCGGCGCCGCGGCACAGCGCCGCGCCGCGATGGCGGCAGGTATTGTGGAAGGCGCGCAGCTCGCCGTCCTCGGCGCGCACCAGCAGGATCGATTGGTCGCCGACCTCGAGCGTGCGAAAGCTGCGCGTGTCGGCGAGCTCGCTCGAGCGGCACGCGTAGATCCAGTTGCGGTACCAGATCTGCGTCAGCTCCCGCTGGTACTGCGCCGGATCGAAGTACCAGGCCGCCGGCAGCGTTGCGACCGGCGCAGTGAGTCCGAGATAGCCCGGGTCCCGCCGGGCCGGGGCAGGATTGGCGCTCATGTTGGTACCCTCGCGCAGTTATTGTAGCCAAACGATGATACCGTGGCAGCAGCATGCCTGAATGCAACACACCAGCGGCCGCACGGCCGCAGGCGCTGTCGCGCGCCGACAAGCTGAACACCAAGGCGGCGGGCATCGTCGGCCTCGCCGTGCTCTGCAGCCGCATACTCGGTCTGGCGCGCGAGCAGATTTTCGCGGCGCTCTTCGGCGGCGGACGCGTGATGGATGCCTTTACCATCGCCTTCCGCATCCCCAACCTGCTGCGCGACCTGTTCGCCGAAGGAGCGCTTTCCACCGCCTTCGTCACCGTCTTCACCCGCACCGCAGCCCTGCAGGACGCGGGCGCCGAATGGCGCCTCGCCAACAAAGTGGCGACGCTCACCGTCGTGACGCTGAGCGCCATCACGCTGCTCGGGATCCTCGCGGCTCCCTGGCTGGTCGCGCTGCTCGCGCCCGGGTTCGACCCCGCCAAGGCGGCACTCACCGTGACGCTGACGCGCATCATGTGGCCCTTCATCCTGCTGGTGTCGCTCGCTGCGCTGGTGATGGGCATGCTGAATGCGCGCAACGTGTTCGGCATGCCGGCGCTGGCCTCGAGCTTCTTCAACCTCGGCTCGATCGTCGCCGGGGTGGTGCTCGGCTACTGGCTCGATCCGCACTTCGGACCACGCGCCATCCTCGGACTGGCGGTCGGTACGCTGATCGGCGGTGCATTGCAGCTGAGCGTGCAGCTGCCGGCGCTGCGCCGCGAGGGCTACCGCTTCAAACCCGACCTGCACTGGCGCGATACGGGGGTTGGCGCAATTCTGTGGCTGATGGGACCCTCGGTCATCGCCGCGAGCACCACCCAGGTGAACGTGCTGGTGAATTCGGTGTTTGCCTCCAAGCTCGGCGACGGTCCGACATTCTGGCTGACCGTGGCGTTTCGCCTCATGCAGCTGCCGCTCGGCATCTTTGGTGTGGCGCTCGGCACGGTGGCGCTGCCACTGCTC
>JAFAVO010000294.1 GCA_019242385.1 Gammaproteobacteria bacterium
TTTCGCCGAGCATTCTGCCCGGCCCGCGGTGCGCGAGCGCGTCGCCCTGGTCGAGAACTCCTGGCTGCTCGGCCCGCTGTTCCTCTTCAACAATCTGCACGCGCTGCACCACGAGGCGCCGGGGATCCCCTGGTACCGGTATAACGCTCAGTACCGTCGGGTGCGCGAGCGTCTGATCGCCGAGAACGGCGGACTCGTGTACTCGACCTACTTCGATGTGGCCCGCCGGTACCTCTTCACTCCACACGATGAGTTGGTGCACCCGATGAACCGTGTACCCCTGAGTCCGCCCGAGACGCGTACTGCCGCCTGATCGGCCGCCCGCTCCCTCGGGCCGCTACGCCGGTGCCTCGTAGCCTGCGGCACGGGCTTCGCGATCCCATTGCAGCAGCGGCGCGAACGCAGCCCGCTCAGCCGGAGCAAACCCCTCGAGCAGCAGTTGCTCGCGGAAGGGGACGAACCACGGGCGGCTCGCCGCTGCGCTGAACGCCGCGCGCAGCCGCGCGCTCAGCTCCTCCGGCATGCCCGCGGCGGCGACGAACGGCGGCATCGGGGTGAGCGGAGTCGAGGCGAGCACGCGGACTCCGGCCGCCAGCTGCGGGGCGTGGCGCGCGATCAGCAGGTGCCAGTAGGCATCGAGCGGTCCGATGTCGATGCGACCTTCACGCACGGCATCGAGCACGTTGCGTGCCGTGACGAGATTCCCGGCCATCTCGGCGTACAGTCGCTCACGGCCGCTCGAGCGGTGCCCGAGAAGCTCGTGGCGGAATGCGTTGAAGCCCGACTGCGAGTGCACAACGGTCCAGCCGGCCCGGCCGCCGAAGGTGTCCTCGAGCCTGCGATAGGGCGCGTCCGCGCGCACGATCAGGTCACTGCGATACAGCGCGCGGCCAGCGGCCCACGGCGCGCGCGGGATGGGCGCGGCAAGCGGGATCACCGGAGCGAGCTGCAGCGCGATCGGGTATCCACACATGAGCACCGCTCCCAGATCCGGCCGCGACCACAACGCCTCGAGCGGTTGCGGCGCGGGATAGGGCAGATAGCTGAAGCGCACGCCCGCCTCGTGGGTGATGTGCTCGAGCAGTGCCCGCCAGGCCGCCTCGACCTCCGCAGTGACCGCGTACATGCGGGCGTTCATGACCCAGTCGGTCACGGCCTCACCCCGGCTGGCCGAGCTCGGCGCTGCGGCGGGCCACGTACGCGGCGATCGCCTCGCGCACCGCCGGGTCGAGCGGTGGCGGCAGGTACTCCGCCAGCAGCTTCTTCCAGATCGCAGTGGCACGCTCGGTGGCGTTGCGGGCACCGGCCTCCGTCCAGCTCTCGAAGCTCGACCAGTCCGAAAGCAACGGCCGATAGAAGGCCGACTGGTAACGCGCGAGGGTGTGCGCGGCACCGAAGAAATGTCCGCCGGCGGCGATGTCCTTGATGGCATCGACCGCGAGGTCATCGTCACTGAACTCGAGCGGCTTGAGGATCTCAGCCCAGTTGCGCAGCAGCTCCGCATCGACCACGACCTTCTCGAGCGACGCCGAGAGTCCGCCCTCGAGCCACCCGGCAGCATGATTGATGAGGTGGCTGTGACTGAGTACCGCCGCCTGCAGCGAGAAAGCGGTCTCGTAGGTAGACTGAGCGTCGACGACCGGCGCGGCGTTCACCGCGCTCGTGCGTACCGGCAGCTTCAGCCGCCGGCCGAGCTGCGCGCCGGCCAGCACCGCGTGCACGTATTCGGGGGTGCCGAAGGCGGGCGAGCCGCTACGCATGTCGACATTCGAGGTGAACCCGCCCATGACGCAGGGCGTGCCGGGACGGATCAGCTGGCAGAGCGCGATGATGCCGAGCGCCTCCGCGGTCTGCTGCACCAGCGCACCGGCGAGTGTCACCGGTGCCATGGCGCCCATCAGTGTGAAGGGAGTGATCACCACACACTGGCCGTGACGCGCCATGATCATGATGTTCTCGAGGATCTCCTCGTCGACGCGGCGGGGCGAGTTGACGTTGGTGACCGTCATCAGGGTAGGGCGCTGCGCTAGCGCCTCGACCGTGCAGCCGTGCTCGAGCGCGGACATGGCGATGGCGTCCTGCGCCTGCACACCGCCGACTCCACGCGCTGCCCAGACGATGTCCGCGCACTCGATGTGCGCCTGATAGGCGTGCAGGTGGCGGATGGGCACGGGGACATCGACCGGCTCGACCACGATCCCGCCCTGCCAATGCAGCACGCCCAGTGCATGGGTGAGCCTGAGAATGTTGCGGAATGCCTCGATGTCGCCGTAGCGCCGCCCGCCTTCGAGGTCGCGTATGTTGGGTGCCCCATTCACCGGACCAAAGTTGACGACGTTGTCCCCGACGTGGAGATGCCGGGCGGGGTTGCGGGCGTGCAGCACGAAGCGCTCGGGCGCGTGGCGTAGTTGCGCCTCGATCAGATCACGCCCCAGGCGGACCAGCTGGGTCGTCTCATCCACGAACGCGCCGGCCCGCGCATACACGGCGCGCGCGGCCGCACAGCGGATCTCGAGTCCCGCCTCCTCGAGGACGCGGTAGGCGGCATCGAGTATCCGTTCGAGCTGCTCGGCGCTCAGAATCTCCAGCGGAGCCCAGCGGTTGGTGAGGCGCGGCAGGGGAGCGAGCGGTGCAGCGCCGGCACGCGCTGTGCGGCTGCGATCGCGCCGGCGGGGAGCTGCGGGAGCCTCGCTTGACATGCTGCGGATATTACTGCGCCGGGCGCTCAGGAGCCGCCGCCGGCGGCCGGCGGCTCGTGCTCACGGTGGTAACGATGGATCGCCCACAGGTAGCTCTCCATGAGCGAATCCTTGCCGAGCTCGGCGAGCACCGCGCGGCGCCGGCGCGGGGTGCTGATACGCGCCAGCTGGGTGCGCGCATGGGCGAAGTGGCGCAGCTGGTTACGGTACTGCCACAGCAGCTCGCGGGTCGCCATCTTGTCCTGATGCAGCTGCCAGACTCCGAGCAGTACGGCGAGCGTGCCCATCGAGAACATCAGCATGTTGCGCAGGGGTACGCCGAGTCCCATATCGATCCGATGCAGGCTCTCCCCGAAGGTGAACAGCAAGGAGATCACGATCAGGATGGCGACGAACAGCGCGCGCCGCAGCGCTTGCACGCGCCGGCTGGTTCTCTCGAGGCGCGCCACCTTGCTGGTGAAATAGGCATGCTGACTCTCGATCCAGGCCTGCTCGACGCCGGACTCCTCGCGCGACTCGGCCTCACCCGCGGGGGTGCGCGGGACCTCCGGCGGCTCGATGCCCTTGAGCACGAAGGCGATCCAGCCGAAGCCGCGGAAGCGGTCGATGCCCGAGAGGGTGAGCAGCTCGGTGGCATCGACTCCGTGATCCGCACCCGCGAGACGCAGATAGAAGCGGGCGCGCAGGGTCTCGGCCAGCGCTCGATAGGTGAGATGCTTGCCGAACCAGCGCTTGCGCTGCAGTACGTAGTAGACGCCGAGGCTCGTGAGCAGGGTCAGCAGGTAGGCGATCAGCAGCAGCCGCGACTCGGTGAGCTTTTCGTAGACCAGGTAGGCGAGCCCCATGGTGAAGGCCATGATGGCGAACAGGTCGAACAACCGGTCCGAGCGGCGCTGGAAATAGACTGCGAGCGTGTCGGCCTTGCCGTACTGTTCATCGATGTCCGCAAGCAGCCGCCGCTCGGCGACCGGCAGACGCACCGGCAGCACGCTCAGCAAAGAATTCACCTGTGACAGCGCGCCGTCCTCGGTCAGCTCGCGGAACTCGGCGTTGTAGTGATTGAGCTCGGCGAGCTGGCGGCGCAGGAGCGGCGGCATGGTGCGCAGCATCTGCAGGGTGTTCTCGCCCGCGGCCAGCAGAAAGCAGGGCGGGTGGGAGCTGGACGCGGCGCTGCCGCTGCGCGCGGTCGGCGCCCAGTAGACCAGGCGCTCCGCCGCGTCCGCCTCCGCCGGTGCATCGATGAATTCGAGCGCCGCGGGTCCCGCATGCTCATCGTTGCGCACGCCGAGAAAGCGCAGCACCGTATCGGCGGTGCCGCCGGGAAGTTGCGACATCTGCCCGTCCCAGAGGGCGAGCAGCAGACTGCTGCGGCGGATGAGCGAGCTCGTGAGGTTGGCGTACAGGGCATCGCGCTGCTGCGCCGAGTGCTGCTCGGCCGCGGGGGCGACGCCGGGCGGGGGACTGAGCTCCATGCAACGCACGCGCGGATGGCGCAACAGCTCCTTGAGACTCGCGAGCGTCCGCGGGTCGAAATCGCTGGCGTAGTGCGCGAGCGGCATGGGCAGCACCGCCTCGACCTCAACGCCGAGCGCGACCGCGGTCTCTGCGACCAGCAGATCGGCGCCCGCGGCCATGCCCACGATCAGGTGCAGATCCGTGTCGGGCAGATGCTCCTTGAGCTGCCGCACGAAATCGGCCACTGCCGCCCGCAGCTCGGGTAGCTGTTCCGACTCGAGATCGCGGTGTCCCGAGACGCCCACCATGAAGGGTGAATTCGCGACCGGGCTGGAGTTGGCTACATCCACGATGGCATCGGTGGCTACCTCGCGGTCATTGTGCGGGCAGCGCTGCCTCGCCACAATGCCGGCATGGGGTTGCTGCTGAGGATCAATGTGGCGCTCATCGTGGTGTTCGCGGTGGGCGCCACGATCGCGGGGCTCGCCTGCCGCATGCTCCTGCAGCGCAACGCCGAGCGCGAGATTCGTGCCGAGGCGGAGCTCATGATCGACAGCGCCCTCGCGGCGCGCGACTACACCGCAAGTGAGGTCGCGCCGCTGCTCACCAGCCAGATGCAGTCGCGGTTCGTGCCGCAGAGCATTCCTTTCTATGCGGCGACCGAGCACTTCCTGCGCCTGCATGCCAGCCATCCCGACTACACCTACCGCGAAGCAACGCTCAATCCATCCAATCTCCGCGACCGCGCCACCGACTGGCAATCGGACATCATCGAGCGATTCAGAAATGACGCCAGCCTGCACGAGGTGAGCGGTGAGCGCGACACACCGCTCGGCCCCTCGCTCTACCTCGCCAAGCCGATTCGCGCCACCGCGGACTGTCTCGGCTGTCACGGACCGGCGCAGGATGCACCGGCAACCGTGATCGCTCGTTACGGCCGCGACAACGGCTACGGCTGGCAGCTCGGCGATGTGATTGGAGCGCAGGTGGTCTCGGTGCCGGTGGCCAGCGCCCGCGCGCGTGCCGATCAGGCGTTTCGCACTTTTCTCGGGTCGCTGCTGGCGGTGTTCGCGAGCCTACTGCTGGTGGTGAATCTCGTGCTCTACCTGCTGGTGGTGCGTCCGCTGCGAGGCATGGCCGCGCTCGCCGAGCGGGTGAGCATCGGTGAGAGCGGTGCAGCGGAATTCGCGGCAGGCGGCGCGACGGAGATCGTCGCTCTCGCTCGAGCCTTCACCCGCATGCGCAAGAGCCTCGACAAGGCGCTGCAGCTCCTGGACACCTGAAGGGATGACCTCCCGCAGCGTCTTCGTGAGCTACTCGCAACCCGATCAGGCGACCGCGCTCGGCATCGTCTCGCACCTGGAAGCACATGAGGTGCCCTGCTGGGTGGCGCCGCGGGATGTGCAGCCGGGCACCGAGTGGGCGGAGCAGATCGTCGAGGCGATCGCGGGTGCCTGCATCATGGTGCTGGTGTTCTCAGCGAGCGCCAACGGCTCCCCGCAGGTGCGCCGCGAAGTCGAGCGCGCGGTGCATCGCCGGGTGCGGATCCTGCCCTTCCGGGTCGAGCCGGTGCTGCCGGCGCATAGTCTGGAATACTTCCTCAGCAGCCAACACTGGCTCGATGCCTTCCCAGCGCCGATGGAGCCGCACTACGCGCGCCTGACCGCGTACGTGAAGAGTCTGCTGGCGAGCCGCGCAGGAACAGCCGAAGTAGCCGGCGCAGGGATCGCAGCGGCGCGCGATTTCCGTCCCGGTCCGGGCCTGCCGGATGCGGGTGCGCTGCTGCGGCTCGAGACCGAGCTGGCGCGCTTCATCGGTCCGGTGGCGCGGCATCTGGTGAACCGCGCGGCGGTGCGCTCCGCCGGCGTCGAAGAGCTGCTCGCGCTTCTTGGCCGTG
>JAFAVO010000353.1 GCA_019242385.1 Gammaproteobacteria bacterium
GGTGCGTGCCATCCTGCGACGCTGGGACTGGTACCGCAGCGCCTCTGCCACCGCGGATACCGCGGTGCTGCATTTCGGTGGCAACGAAGTGGATTTCCGCGTGTTCCGCGCGCGCGCCTGGACCGGCGAGGCGCAGGAGCTCACCGAGAAGGAGGCGATGATCCTCAAGGTGCTCGCCGAGCATGCCGGGCAGATCGTCTCGCGCGAGGACCTGCTCGAGCGGGTGTGGGGCTACGACGTATTCCCCTCCACGCGCACCGTGGACAACTTCATCCTCAGGCTGCGCAAGCGCTTCGAGAAAGACCAGGCGAACCCGCAGCATTTCCTCACCGTGTGGGGGGTGGGCTACCGCTTTCTCATCGAAGGTGAGCCGTGAGCAGCGCGCGCAGCCTGCGGATCGGCACCCGTGCCTCGGCGCTGGCTCTCTGGCAGGCGCACGAGGTGGCGGCGCGCATCGCGGCGCAGCCCGGAGCTCCGGCGGTCGAGATCGTGCACATCCGCACCTCGGGAGACCTGCAAAGTGACGTGCCACTCTGGCAGACCCGCGGGCGCGCATTTTTCACCCGCGAGATCGACCGCGCGCTGCTCGCGCGCGAGGTCGATGTGGCCGTGCACAGTCTCAAAGACCTGCCTACCGAGCTCGAGGCCGGTCTCACACTTGCCGCCCTGCTGCCACGCGCAGATCCTCGCGATGCGCTGCTCAGCCGTGTTGGCGCATCGCTGGCACAACTTCCGACGGGTGCACGCATCGGCACCAGCAGTTTGCGCCGTCGCGCCTTTCTCGCGCGCCTGCGTCCGGATGCCGTGTTGCTCGAGCTGCGGGGCAACGTGCCGACGCGCATCGAGCGGCTGCAACGTGGGGAGTATGACGCCATCGTGCTCGCAGCCGCGGGGCTCACGCGCCTCGGGCTGGCGCAGCACGTGAGCGAGTATCTCGCCGCAGAAGCATTCCCGCCGGCCGTATCGCAGGGGGTGATCGGCATCTGCGCACGCAGCGGCGATGAGGAAGTCGCCCGCTGGCTCATGGCGCTCGATGATCAGGAGGCGCGCCTCGCCACGAGTGCCGAGCGCGCGCTGCTGAAGCACCTGGAAGGGGGATGCCAGGTGCCGCTCGGCGCACTCGCCGCCGTGCACGATGGCAGCCTGACACTCACCGCGAGCGTCTGTGCGCTCGATGGCACGCGCCAGCTCTCGGCACAGTCGCGCGCCCCCGCTACGGTGGCCGCCGCGCATGCGCTCGGCATACGCGTGGCGAATGAGCTGCTTGCCGCGGGTGCCGCCGATCTCATGGAGAAGGAGCGTGCGGCGCGCCCGGTGGAGCCGCCATGAGCGGGGCGATGAGGCCGGTGGTGGTGACCCGCGCCGAAGGCAACGACGGTCCGCTCAGTCGGGAGCTGCGCGGACTTGGCCTGACGGTACTGTCCTGGCCCGCGGTCAGCGTCGCACGCGGCGACTCGGCGGCGCTGGAGGCCGCGCTCGCCCAGGTGCATACCTTCGGTTGGATCGTATTCGCGAGCCGGCACGCCGTGGCAGCGGTGCTCGAGCGACTGCCGCAGGCACCCGCCGGTGTGCGCATCGCTGCGGTCGGCAAAGCGACGGCACAGGTGCTGCGGCAACGCGGCTGGCCGGTGGACCTGACGCCGGAGGAGGGAAGTGCGGCCGCGCTGATCTCGGCGTTTGCTGCGCAATGGCCGGCCGAAGCACCGGGAGTCAGGGTGCTATACCCGGCGAGCTCGCGGGCCCTACCCACCCTCGCCGCCGGGCTGCGCCAACTCGGCGCCTCGGTGACGCAAGTGGAAGCCTACCGCACCCAGGCCGGATCACTGGATATCGATGAATGCCGCACGTGGATTGCACGCGGTGGCATCGGCGCAGTCACCTTCGCCAGCCCCTCGGCGGTGAGCGAGCTCGCCCAGGCCCTGGGCGAGAGCGACTTCCAGCGCCTGCTGAGCGAGGCTGCGCCCGTCGCCATAGGCCGTACCACCGCTGCCGAGCTCAGTGCTCACGGCCATGATGCGGTGGTGGCGGAATCCGCGACGCTGCAGAGTCTGGCAGTCACCACACTTCGCCTGCTGCAAAGGAGAGCGTGAGGCTTATGGGATTTCCGCAAGTGAGAACGCGGCGCACGCGTGCCAGTGAGACCTGGCGGCGGCTGGTGCGCGAGACGCGCCTGACACCGGAAGGGCTGATCTATCCGCTCTTCGTGGTGCCGGGCCGCGCGCTGCGACACCCGGTCACGAGCATGCCGGGGATCGCACAGCTGTCGGTGGATGAGGCGGTGAAGGAAGCACGCGCGGCGCAGGCCTCGGGTGTGCCCGGGGTGCTGATCTTCGCCGCGCCCGAGCGCAAGGATGCACGCGCGAGCGACGCCCTCGATGCGCAGGGGCTGGCGGCCAGCGCCATCGCCGCCATCAAGGATGCATGCCCGAAGCTTCTGGTGTGGGCGGATGTCTGCCTGTGCGGAGCCACCGACCACGGCCACTGCGGCCATGTATCGCAGAGCGGCACGATCGAGAACGACTCCTCCATCGAGACGCTGGCGGATGTGGCGCTCAATTACGCCCGCGCCGGTGCGGACGCGGTGGCACCGAGTGACATGATGGACGGGCGCGTCGCGGCGATCCGCACGCGGCTGGATTCCCACGGCCATGCGCACACGCCCATCGTCTCGTACGCCGCCAAGTACGCCTCATCCTTCTATGGGCCTTTCCGGGAGGCTGCGGAGTCCACTCCGGCCTTTGGCGATCGCCGCTCCTACCAGATGGATCCCGCCAACGCGCGCGAGGCGCTGCGCGAGGTCCTGCTCGATGTGGAGGAAGGCGCCGACCTCGTGATGGTGAAGCCAGCAGGGCCGTACCTGGACATCATCCGCCAGGTGCGCGATGCCGTGCACGTGCCGGTGGTGGCGTATCAGGTGTCCGGCGAGTTCAGCCTCATCAAAGCGGCCGCCGAGCGCGGCTGGATCGATGAGCGGGCCGCGGTGCTCGAGACCCTCACCGGCATCCGCCGTGCCGGCGCCGATCTCATCATCAGCTACTTTGCGCCGCAGGTGGCGCAGTGGCTGCGCACATGAGCGTGCCGAGCTCATTCCTCGCGGCCTGCCGCCGCGAGCGCGTGACACATCGGCCCATCTGGATCATGCGTCAGGCGGGCCGCTATCTGCCGGAATACCGCGCACTGCGGGCCAAGGTCGACTTCGAGGCGCTGACGCGCACACCGGAGCTCGCCGCCGAAGTCACGCTGCAGCCGTTGCGGCGATTTCCGCTCGATGCCGCCATCCTCTTCAGCGACATCATGACCCCGCTCCAGGGCATGGGCATCGGACTGTCGTTCGAGCCCGCGCCGGTGGTGCGCGAGCCGATCCGCCACATGGCGCAGGTCGAGGCATTGCCGCCGCTGACGCCGGCGCGCGATGTGCCGTTCGTCCTCGAGAGCATTCGGCTCATCCGCGCGGGTCTGCCGAGCGGGGTCCCGCTCATCGGCTTCGCCGGTGCGCCCTTCACCCTGATGTGCTACCTCGTCTCCGGCGGACCTTCCAAGGAGTTTGCCGCCGCGCGCTCCTTCCTCTATGCGCAGCCCGGCACCGCGGAGCGCCTGCTCGCGCACCTCGCCGATGCGATGGCGGAGTATCTGGCTGCCCAGGCGGCCGCCGGTGCGCAGGCGCTCATGCTGTTCGAGTCCTGGGCGGGCCTGCTCGCGCCGCGTGAGTACGCGCGGTTTGCGCTGCCGGCCGTGCGGCGCACCATGGGGGCGCTGCGCCGGTCGGGTGTGCCACTCATCTATTACCTCAATCAGGGCGCTACCCTGCTGCCCGCGGTCGCAGACCTCGATGTCGATGTCGTCGGGGTCGACTG
>JAFAVO010000281.1 GCA_019242385.1 Gammaproteobacteria bacterium
CCTCACCGGCGCAGGGCGCGGCTTCTGCGCCGGCCAGGACCTGAACGACCGCGCCGTGGCACCGGGTGCCGCGGCGCCAGACCTCGCCGAGTCGATCGAGAAGAACTACAAGCCGCTCGTGCTGGCACTGCGCGAGCTGCCGCTGCCAGTCATCGCCGCAGTGAATGGCGTCGCCGCAGGAGCCGGCGCCAACATCGCGCTCGCCTGCGATCTGGTGATCGCGGCGCGTTCGGCGAGCTTCGTGCAGGCGTTCGCGAAGCTCGGCCTCGTGCCGGACTCGGGCGGGACCTGGTTCCTGCCGCGCCTCGTCGGTCCGGCGCGCGCGCTGGGGCTCGCGCTGCTCGGGGAGAAATTGCCGGCGCAGCAGGCGGCCGAGTGGGGTCTGATCTGGCGCTGCGTGGAGGATGCCGAGCTCGGGCCGGTGGTGGAGAGCCTCGCCCTGCAGCTCGCCGCCGCGCCCACCCGCGGGCTCGCGCGCACCAAGCAGGCGATCTATGAGGGGCTGAATCGCACGCTGCGTGAGCAGCTCGACATCGAGCGCGACTATCAGGGCGAGCTCGGGCGCAGCGCCGATTACGCCGAAGGCGTGGCGGCGTTCGCAGCGAAACGCGCGCCGCGCTTCACGGGCCGCTGAAGTGTGGCCGGAATGAGTGGGACCATGCAGGACGACGCCCTCCAGCAGCGGGCAGAGCGCGCCGCGGCGGCGCTGTTCGAGCGGGATCGCGCCTCGCAGGCGCTCGGGATGCGTATCGCGGCGGTGGGTCCCGGCTGGGCACGCGTGGTGATGCGCGTGCGCGCCGATATGGTGAACGGCCATGGCCTCTGCCATGGCGGCATCGTCTTCGCGCTCGCCGACAGTGCATTTGCCTTCGCCTGCAACTCGCACAACGAGTCGACCGTGGCCGCGGCTGCGTCGATCGATTTTCTCGCGGGCGCACGCGAGGGGGATGAGCTCACGGCGGAAGCGAGCGAGCTGTGGCGTACGCGCCGCAACGGGATCTACGAGATCAGCATCTGCAATCAGCAGGGTGTGCGGCTGGCGCTCTTCCGGGGGCGTTCCTATCGCATCGATGGGCAGGTGGTGAGCGAGCCGTCGCCGCAGGAGGAATGATTGCCATGGAGCTGAAGAGTTACGCCGCCGGCAGCTGGCAGGCGGGGGCGGGGCCCGGAGTGGCGCTGCGCGATGCGACCACCGGGGAGGTGATCGCCCGGGCGGGCGCCGAGGGGCTCGATACCGGGCTCATGCTGAGGTACGCGCGTGACACCGGCGGGCCCAACCTCCGCCGCCTGACATTCCACGAGCGCGCGGCGCTGCTGAAGTCGCTGGCGCGCTTCCTGAGCGAGCACAAGGAGGAGTTCTACGCGCTCTCCTACGCCACCGGCGCGACCAAAGCGGACGCGTGGATCGACATCGATGGCGGGATCAGCACGCTGTTCGTGTACGCCAGCAAGGGCACGCGCGAGCTGCCCAACAGCCGCGTGTACCTCGATGGTGGCGTCGAAGTACTCTCGAAGAGCGGCAGCTTCGTGGGCCAGCACCTGTGCGTGCCACTGGAGGGCGCGGCGCTGCACATCAATGCCTTCAACTTCCCGGTCTGGGGCATGCTCGAGAAGCTCGCACCCACGCTGCTCGCGGGCGTGCCGGCGATCGTCAAGCCGGCGACGCAGACGAGCTATCTCACCGAGCGTGTGTTCCGCCGCATCATCGAATCCGAGATCCTCCCGCCCGGCGCGGTGCAGCTGCTGTGCGGCGGGGTCGGGGACCTCTTCGATCACCTCACCTGTCAGGACATCGTTTCCTTCACCGGCTCGGCGTCCACCGCGTTGAGACTGCGGCAGCACCCGGTGGTCCTCGCCGAAGCGGTGCGCTTCACCGCCGAGACCGACTCGCTCAACTCCTCGATCCTCGGGCCCGATGCCGCAGCCGGCAGTCCCGAGCTCGAGCTCTTCGTGCGCGAAGTCGTCCGCGAGATGACCGTCAAGGCGGGGCAGAAGTGCACGGCGATCCGCAGGGCGCTGGTCCCCAAATCGCGCGCCGCCGATGTCCTCGAGGCGTTACGTGGCGCGCTCGCACAGGTGGTCGTCGGCGATCCGCGCCTCGAGAAGACGAGCATGGGACCTGTGGCCTCGCTCGGCCAGCGGCGCGAGGTACTCGAGCAGCTCGCGCGACTCACGCGCGAGGCAGAGCTCGTCTGCGGAGGCGCGGCACAGCAGCAGCCGCTCGGCGCGGATGCCGACCGGGGTGCGTTCCTCGCCCCGACGCTGCTCTACTGCCGCGATGCGCGCAATGCGCGTGCCGTGCACTCCGTGGAAGCCTTCGGGCCGGTCTGCACGTTGATTCCCTACGACAGCCCCGAGGAGGCGGTCGCGCTCGCGCGTCGTGGCGGCGGCAGCCTCGTGAGCTCGATCTTCAGCGCCGACGATGTCATCGCTGCGCAGCTCGTCCTCGGACTCGCTCCCTACCACGGCCGCATCCTGGTCGCGAACCGGCACTGCGCCCGTGAGTCGACGGGCCACGGGTCCCCGCTTCCGCACCTGGTGCACGGCGGGCCGGGACGCGCCGGCGGCGGCGAAGAGATGGGGGGCATACGCGGCGTGATGCATTACATGCAGCGAACCGCCGTGCAGGGAACTCCGGATCTCCTCACGGCAGCGGGTGGCCGGTGGGTGAGGGGTGCACGCGAGCTCGACCCGGGGGTACATCCTTTCCGCAAGCCGCTCGGTGCACTCACGATCGGGGACACATTTCACTCGGCCGAGCGTACCGTGACGGTGCAGGACATCGAGCGCTTTGCCGAGCTCTCCGGTGATCGCTTCTACGCGCACATGGATGAGGTCCAGGCCGCACGCAATCCACTCTTCGGCGGGCGGGTTGCGCATGGTTACTTCCTGGTGTCGGCGGCGGCCGGACTGTTTGTCGATCCGGACTACGGTCCGGTGCTTGCCAACTACGGCATCGACAATCTGCGCTTCGTCAAGCCGGTCAAGCCGGGCGACCGCATCCGCGTGCGCCTCACGTGCAAGGAAAAATCGCTGCGTGCCAGCGCCGGTTACGGCGAGGTGCGCTGGGACACTGCGATCACCAACCAGGATGGCGAGGCGGTGGCCAACTACGACGTACTCACGATGGTGAGCGAGAGTCCGCTGCCAGCGTGAAAGTGTGCCCGCGCGTCGAGACGGCCTTGACGAGCGTCCATACCGCATCGCCGGGCCGCAGGCGCAGCGCCCGACAGGCGTCCTGGGTGATGCGCGCCAGCACGATGGCGCCCCCGACATCGACACGCACCAGCACCGCACCGAAGTCATCGTCCGAGATCGCGATCACGGTGCTGGCGAGTGCATTGCGCACCGACAGGCCCTGCACCGGCTGCGTGGCGAGGATGACATCGCGGGCGAGCAGCTGCAGGCGTACGCGCGCGCCCGGCGCCACATCGCGCAGGCTCACCTGCAGCGCGCCGGCACCGACCGCAAGCTCCGCGCTGCCCGTGTCGGTGTTCACCCGCGTGACGAGTCCCTCGACCACCGCGCCCATCAGGTCCGGCCCGATGATGCTCTGCAGCTCCGGGTAGAGGCTGAGCTCCTCGACCGCACCCTCGGCCAGCACCCGTCCGCCTTCGAGCAGCACCAGGTGCGTTGCCAGGCGCAGCACCTCCTCGAACTGGTGGCTCACGTACACCATGGGGATCGAGAGACGGTCGCGCAGCGCGACGAGGTAGGGGAGCACCTCCTCGCGGCGGGCGACATCGAGCGAGGCGAGAGGCTCATCGAGAAGCAGCAGGCGTGGCTGCGAGAGCAGCGCGCGTCCGAGCGCCACACGCTGGCGCTCACCCCCGGAGAGCTGCCAGGGCTTGCGCTCGAGCAGCCGTGCGAGTGCCAGCAGCCCCACGACCTCATCGAAGGCGATGACCGAGGGTGCGCTGCGGCGGCGCCGCTCGCCGTAGCGCAGGTTCGCGGTGACCGAGAGGTGCGGGAACAGTCGCGGCTCCTGGAACACGTAACCGATGCGCCGCCGCTCGACCGGCACTGCGATGCCGGCGCGGGCATCGCTCAGGAGCTCACCATCGAGGCGGACCGCCCCGGCATCGGGCGCGAGCAGGCCGCAGATGATGTTGGTGAGCGTGCTCTTGCCACTGCCCGAGCGGCCGAATAAGGCAATGACTCCGGGTGTCGGCGCGGTGAAGGTGGCGTCGAGACGAAATCCCGTCAGCTGCTTCGATACGGAGACTTCCAGCATGTCAGCCGCCAAGCAAGCGGCGCACGCGCCGGACCAGCAGCTCCGCCACGAGGAGTCCGATCAGGCCGAGCGTGAAGGAGAGGATGGCGAGGCGCAGCGCGAGCTGATCTCCACCGGGGGACTGCATCGCGGTGTAGAGCGCCAGCGGCAGCGTACGGGTTACACCCGGCACGTTCGACGCAAAGGTGATCACCGCGCCGAACTCACCGAGCCCGGCGGCGAACGCGGTCACCGCGCCGGCGAGGATCCCGGGGAGCATCAGTGGGAAGGTGATGGTCAAAAAGCGATCGAGGGGGCCGGCGCCGAGTGTACGCGCCGCATCCTCGAGTCCCCGGTCGACGTTCTCGAGCGAGAGGCGAATGGCGCGCACCATGAGCGGGAAAGTCATGACGGCCGTGGCGAGCGCGGCGCCCGCGGTAGTGAAGGCGAGCTGGATGCCGAAGCGCTCGTGCAACCAGGCGCCGAGCGGAGCGCGCACCCCGAGGAGCAGCAACAGCACGTAACCGACCGCCACGGGCGGCAGCACGAGCGGCAGGTGCACGAACGCATCGAGCGCCAGGCGACCGGGAAAGCGGGTACGCGTCAGCACCCAGGCGGCGAGCACCGCAAGCGGCAGACTTAAGCCGACGCTGCGGACCGCGACCTCGAGGCTGAGGCGCAGCGCCTCCAGCTCGGGGGAGTCCGGCGAAGCATTCATGCGGGCGGATGCGCAGAGGGCGTTGTTGTTGCTTCGTGCGACTCTCTCACACGAAGCGGGCCGGCGGCCAGACCCGCTTCCCGATGGCCGACGCGCCGGTCAGGCGACCAGCGCGGACTTGATCGTGATCGGGCTGCGGCCCGCCGGAGCCAGTGCGTGTGCCGCGAGCCCCTTGTGCTCGAGCCACTCGCGGTTGAAGAGACGCGACTGATACTTGGCCCCGCCATCGCACAACACGGTCACGACCACGTGGCCCGGACCCAGCTCACGTGCCACGCGCTGCGCCGCTGCCACATTGATCCCCGAGGTCGAGCCGAGGAACAGGCCCTCCTCGTAGAGGAGACGGTATACGCAGCGCACCGTTTCGGCGTCCTCGATCAGCAGCGCATCATCGATCGGCGCACCCTGGAGATTGGAGGTGATGCGGCCGATACCGATCCCTTCGGTGATCGAGCTACTGCCGGTCGCCGCCAGCGCGCCGCGCCGGTAGTAGGCGTACAGGCTGCTGCCGGGTGGGTCGGCGACCACGCAGCGGACCTCGCGTCGGCGGGACTTCAGATACTCGCTGACGCCGGCAAGCGTGCCGCCGGTGCCGGTGGCCGCCACGAAGGCATCGATGCGTCCGTTGGTCTGTCCCCAGATTTCAGGTCCGGTGGTACGCAAATGAATGTCGCGGTTCGCCGTGTTGTCGAACTGATTCGACCAGATCGCGCCGGGGAGGGAGGCTGCGAGGCGCTGGGCGACACGCTGATATTGGTTGGGATTGCTGTACGGGACTACCGGTACCTTGTGAACTTCCGCGCCGAGCATCTCTAGCAGCCGGTACTTCTCGGGGGACTGGTTGTCCGGCATGACGATCACGCAGCGGTAACCGCGCGCGTTGCACACGTGCGCGAGGCCGATGCCGGTGTTGCCCGCAGTCCCTTCGACGACCGTACCGCCGGCGGTCAATGTGCCGCGGCGCTCCGCATCCGCGATGATGGCCGCCGCGGCGCGGTCCTTGACCGAGCCGCCGGGATTCATGAACTCGGCCTTGCCGAGAATCTCGCAGCCGGTCTCCTCGCTCAGCCCTTTGAGGCGGATGAGCGGGGTATTGCCGACAGCCCCGACGAAGCCCTCCACTGCGCTCATGCCAGTGCTCCTGCCTCTACCACCGCGTCCGCTGCGGCAGCTTCGACCCGAGCAACGCGCGCCGCGCCAGGGCCGGCTGCGAGCTCGTACGAAAGATCCGCCGAGAACGCCGCCACGTTGCCGATAATGAGCAGCGCGGGCGGGACGATCTCCAGCCTGCTGACCCGCGAGACGATGTCGGCGAGCGTACCACGCACGATGCGCTCTCCGGCGAGGGTCGCGGAGGCAATGACCGCCGCCGGATGGTCGGGCCCCGCTCCGGCCGCACGCAGGCGCGCCGCGATTGCGGGGAGCTGTCCGAGGCCCATGTAAAAAACGACCGTGTGCCGCGCATCGGCGAAGAAGCGCCAATCGGTGCCGGCATCGCTCTCGTCCTGATGGCCGTTCACGAAGGTGACACTGTGCGCGAGTCGCCGATGGGTGAGCGGCAGCGCAGCGCTGGCCGCGGCACCGAGCGCGGCGGTGACGCCCGGGACGATGGTGCAGGGAATGTCGTGAGCGGCGAGCACCTCGAGCTCCTCGCCGCCGCGCCCGAAGACGAAGGGATCGCCGCCCTTGAGGCGTGCGACGCGCTTTCCGGCGAGCGCGTGGCTCAGCAGCAGCGCATGGATCCGCTCCTGCTGCCCGGACGCGCCCGGGGTCTTGCCGACGAAAATCCGCTCGGCATCGCGCCGGCCGCGCTCGAGCACCTCGGGACTCACCAGGCGGTCGTAGAGAATCACGTCGGCCTGCTGCAGAAGCTGCACGGCGCGCACGGTGAGCAGGTCCGGATCTCCGGGGCCGGCACCGATCAGGAATACCTCGCCAAGCGGGGGATGCCCCGGTGCGCTCGCTGCGGTGGTGAGCTGCGCGCTGCGCAGCTCACGTGCGTAGGCCCGCTCGGCGCCCTCGGGGTCCCCGGCAAAGACGCGGCTCGCTACCGGGCCGCTCGCGATGCGCTCCCAGAAGCGCCGGCGTGCCGTGGCGGCGAGCGCTTGCTTCACGCGCGGGCGCCGCTCGCCCATGAAGCGTGCCAGCGCACCGAGCCGCGCCGGGAGCAGCGCCTCGATCTGAGCGCGGATGCGCCGCGCGAGGACTGGCGCGTGACCCGCCGAGCCCACCGCCACCAGAATGGGCGAGCGGTCGATGATGGCGGGGAAGATGAAGGTCGAGAGCTCGGCGTCATCGACGACGTTGACCGGTATGCCGCGTTCCTGTGCCGCGAGCGACACTGCCCGGTTGACCCCGGGGTCATCGGTGGCGGCGATGACGGCGATGGCGTCACCGAGGTGCACCGGGGCGAAGGGCGCTGCGATGTGGCGCAGCTCAGCGCGCGCCACCAGGGCCGAGAGCTCTGGATCCAATTCAGGTGCAATGACGGTGACGCGTGCACCGGCTGCGCGCAGCGTGCCTACCTTGCGCAGCGCCACGGCCCCGCCGCCTACGACCGCGACCGGCCGGCTGTGGAGGCGCAGGAATATGGGCAGATAGTCCATACCTTGTCTTCAGCCCACCCCGGCCGCCGCGGCGGATGCGCGCGCGGGTGCGAGCTGCGTTGCCGGCAAGCGCGGATGCAGG
>JAFAVO010000302.1 GCA_019242385.1 Gammaproteobacteria bacterium
AGCAGAGTGACTACCGCGCCGTTGTGCGGGAGCGTATCGAGGGTTCCCGCGCCGATGACCGCCACACGGTGCATTACTGCCGGATCGATACCGTGAGTCCTCGCGATCTGCATGTAAGTGTCGCCGAGCGCGCCGAGCGCGATGGTCAGTCCGCCGGATGCCGATCCCGTCAACGCCGCCAGCACGTTCGTCGACACGGCGAGACCCACCAGCGGCCCTCCCTGGACACCCAGCACCCAATCACGCACGCTTGCGAATGCCGGAAGTGTAGCTACGACGCTGCCGAAGCCCACCAGGCTCGCGACGGACATCACAGGTAGCACGGATGCGTTCATGCCGGCGTCGGCCGTGTGGCGCAAGGCACCGAGCCGCGCCCGATTCAGCAGCACCACGACCACGATGGCCGACGCGAGCGCCACGATCACGGACCAGACGCCAGCGACGTCGGAGAGCGTCACTCCACCCCAGCGTTTCTCGCCGAGGTAGCTGGTATCCATGCGCGGAAGCACCAGGAAAGACATGACCAGGTTGACGACGATGACGACCACGAGCGGCAGGAAGGCGAGCGCCGGCGCGGGGCTTTGCTCGGCAGGTTTGCCGCGCGGCAACTCCGCCGGGTCGAATTCACGCGCGGTGGTGGCCCGCTCGCGCACCAGCGGGTCGTTCGCCGCCGCACTCGCGCTCGCCGCCGGGATACCGAAGTTCTCGCCAGCGCGGCCCGCCGCGGCCTGGCGTCGCCGCAGCCACCAGATGCCGAATCCGAGCATGATGGCCGAGGCGATGATTCCCAATCCTGGTGCCGCGAACGGCGTCGTGCCGAAGTGCGGCATGGGTATGGCGTTTTGAATGGAGGGTGTGCCCGGCAACGCCGACATGGTGAAGGTCGAAGTGCCCAGAGTGACTGCGGCCGGCAGCAGCCGGTTGGGTATCGCTGCGGTGCTGAACAACGCCTGTCCCATCGGAACGAGGACGAAGATCGCCACGAACAGGCTCACACCACCATAGGTGACCAGCGCGCCCGCGAGCACGACCGCCAGAATGGCATGTCTGGTGCCGAGCGCTCGCGTCATCCACTGGGAGATCGCAGCGACCGATCCGCTGTCCTCCATGAGCTTGCCGAACAGGGCACCCAACAGGAAGATTGGAAAGAACTGCGCAATGAAGCCGCCCGCGGCGAGCATGAACGTCTGCGTCCAGTGCGCGAGCAGCGGCTCGCCCGAGGCAGCGGCGGCCACCAGCGCGGCGAGCGGCGCAAGCCCCAGCACGCTCCAGCCACGGTAGGCCATACCGATGAGCAGCGCGAGGCCGAGGACGATACCGAGGAGTCCCATGGCTCAGACCCCCTCGAGAAAAGCGTCGAGGTCCAGCGACGAGCGTCGGCCCAGGTCGCGACCATGAGCTGCGATGAAGGCGTCGGCACAGCGCCGTCCTTCGTCCCTCAGCCTCAGGAGAAACCTCCACTCGGCAATTAACTTGGAAGACGCACCCAACTTGACCATCCAATCGCTGGCGATGCGGTGAATGCGCATCCGCGCCCACAAGGCGCTTTCGGCCTTGCGGTGGGAGGACGCACGCCGCAGCAGCGCGATCATGCGCAATTCCTTGACGAGGGGCGAATTGAAGGAGATCTCGTTCAGGCGGTTGAGGATGTCGCGCGCCGACTGTGGTACGCCGGGCCGGTGGATCGGGTTGACCTGTATCAGAATCGTGTCGCTGGCATTGCACTCGCGCACCAGCGGGGTAATGGTCGGATTCCCCGCATAGCCCCCGTCCCAATACGGCTCGCCGTCTATTTCGATCGCCTTGTACATGGTCGGCAGGCAGGCGGACGCCAGCAGGGCGTCGATGGTGAGCTCGGCATTGCGGAATACCCGTCCGCGTCCGGTCTGGACATTGGTCGCGGTGATGAAGATCTTGATCGGCGATGTGCGCAAACGACGCAAGTCGATACTCGCAGCGAGGATCTCGCGTAAAGGATTGAAGGCCGCCATGCCGAGGTCGTAAGGCGAGAACACCCGCGAGGCGAGGTCCATGGCGATGTACATTGGAGAGTTGTCGAGCGTCCAGTTGCCAAACAGCACGTCCAGCGGCGCGCGGCATAGCGGGCTCAGCCTCGCGGCGTCCGAGACACGGCGCCAGAAACGCTCCAGAGCTGCGCGCGCACCTTCGGGTCCTCCCTCGGCATAGCCATCGGCGAGCACCGCCGCATTCATCGCGCCGGCCGACGTGCCGGAGATGCCATCGAGTTGCATCCTCGGCATCTGCAGCGCGCGGTCGAGAACGCCCCATGCAAAGGCGCCATGAGCGCCACCACCTTGCAGGGCAAAGTCGACAGCCACCACCTTGCCGCTGGTTCGCCGCCTCGGGGATTTTCCGGATCGTGCGCCCGCTGCCATGGCGGCCATCATAACCGCAGCTTTTCAGCCGCCGGCCGCTGCACCTGTACAGTCAGCGCCAGCGCTCGCGAATGCTCAGATGCGTACCCTGCTGTCCTCGCGCGTCAGATCCTTGATGACGGTGCAGAGCAGGACGCGGCCGCGGTGCATCGCGCGGTACTTGGTCAGCTCCACCCGGTCGACGACGCGGAAGCCATAGCGCCTGAACAGACTCAACCTTCGACTGCGTGAGTGCGTC
>JAFAVO010000061.1 GCA_019242385.1 Gammaproteobacteria bacterium
CGAGGGCCAGTCGCGCAGCTTCATTCAGTTCAACATCGGCACACCGATCGACCGTGCGGTCGCCGACGTGCGCGATGCGGTCGCCAAGGTGCGCGTCGACCTGCCGCAGGGCATTCAGGAGCCGACGGTCCAGCGCATCGATATCGACGGCGAGGCGATCGTCGCCTATGCGGTGAGCTCGAGCAGCCTCTCGCAGGAGGATCTCTCCTGGTTCGTCGACAACACCATCACCAAGCGGCTGCTCGCGGTGGAAGGTGTATCGCAGGTCACCCGGGGCGGCGGGGTGAGTCGCGAGATCCGCGTGGAGCTCGATCCGGCGCGAATGCAGGCGCTCGGGGTCACCGCGGCCGAGGTCAATCAACAGTTGCGCACCCTGAATCTCGATTCGCCGGGCGGCCGCGCGGAGATCGGCGGCGGCGAGCAGGCGATCCGCGTTCTCGGTGAGGCGCGCAGCGCCAAAGCGCTCGGCGATGCGCAGATCATGCTGCGCGGCGGACGGTTTGCGCGGCTCTCGGATCTCGCCACCGTCAAGGACAGCGTCGCCGAGATCCGCTCGCTCGCGCGGCTGAACAGCCGGCCCGCAACCTTGTTCAGCGTGTACAAGGCCAAGGGCAGCTCCGACGTGAACGTGCTGACCGCAGTACAGCGCGAGCTCGCGAAGATCGAGAAGGAAAATCCCCAGGTGGTCCTCTCGCAGGCCTACACCTCGGTGGATTACACCAAGGGAACCTACCACTCCGCGATGGAGGCGCTGGTGGAGGGCTCGATCCTCGCGGTGCTGGTGGTCTTCCTCTTCCTGCGCAACGTGCGCGCCACGCTGATCGCGGCGCTCGCGATCCCGCTCTCGGCCATTCCGGCCTTCGCCTTCATGCAGTGGATGGGCTTCACGCTGAATCAGGTGAGCCTGCTGGCGCTGTCGCTGGTCGCGGGTGTCCTGGTCGATGACGCCATCGTCGAGATCGAGAACATCGTGCGCCATATGCGCATGGGCAAGAGCGGCTATCAGGCCGCGCTCGACGCCGCCGATGAAATCGGCCTCGCCGTGGTGGCGACCTCCGCCACCATCATCGCGGTGTTCCTGCCGGTGAGCTTCATGGGCGGCATCACCGGGCAGTATTTCAAGCAGTTCGGACTCACGGTTGCGGCGGCGGTGTTCTTCTCGCTGTTGGTCGCGCGCCTGATCACCCCGGTGCTCGCCGCCTACACGCTCAAGTCCGACCGCATCGCCGCGCACGCCGATGGGCCGATCATGGATTGGTACCAGCGCGTGTTGCGCTGGAGCACACGCCATCGCTGGAAGACGCTCGGCGCCGGCGCGGCCTTCTTTGCGCTGTCGATCCTCGGACTGGCGTGGACTCCGACGGAGTTCATACCCGCCTCCGATGTGAGCTGGACCATGCTCAATGTCGAGCTGCCGGCGGGCGCGCGGCTCGAGGACACCGCCGCCGTGTCCGCCGCCGCCTATCGCATCCTCGCGCGCCAGCCGGAAGTCGCTTCGATAGTGGAACAGATCGGCGGAGATGAGTTCGGCGAGGTGCGCGTCGCCAACCTGTTCATCACCCTGGTGCAGCCCGGGCATCGCAAGGTCAGCCAGCGCCAGTGGGAGGATCGGGTCATCAGGGACCTGGCGACCATTCCCGACGCCCGCATCCATTTCAACCGCAACAACGATAACGGCCGCGACATCACCATCTACATCACCGGCGACAACACCCAGCTCACCGAGTCCTCCGCGCGCCAGGTGGTGGAGCAGATGCGCCAGCTGCCGATGCTGCGCGATGTAGGCATCGATGGCGACATGCCGCGCCCGGAGATCCTCGTCAAGCCGCACCTCGACCTGGCTTCGCAGCTCGGGGTGACGGTGGCATCGCTCAGCGACACCATCCGCATCGCCACACTCGGCGATCTCGATCAGAACAGCGCCAAATTCTCCCTCGGCGACCGCCAGGTGCCGATCCGCGTGAGCCTCGCCGCGGATCAGCGCCGCGATCTCTCGACGCTCGAGAATCTGCCCGTGCCGACCGCGGCCGGCGGCGCAGTACCGCTCAAGGCGGTGGCCGACATCAGCTTCGGACAAGGTCCGACGCGTGTGCGGCGCTACAACCAGTCGCGGCGTCTGTCGGTCGTGGCGGACCTCAACAACGGCGCGAAGCTCGGTCCCGCCATGGAGAAGATCAAGGCGCTGCCCGCCCTGAAGAACCTGCCCCCGGGAGTGCGTCAGGTCGATGTCGGCAATGCGAAATACATGGCGGAGCTCATCACCAACTTCTCAATAGCGCTGGTGACCGGCATCCTCATGGTGTTCGCGGTGCTGGTGCTGCTGTTCGCGCGGGTGTTGCAGCCGATCACCATTCTCGGCTCGCTGCTGCTGTCCTTCGGCGGGGCGGTCGCGGCGCTGCTGCTCACCGGTAGCGCCCTGTCACTCGGCGCCATGATCGGCTTTCTGATGCTGATGGGCATCGTCGCCAAGAATGCGATCCTGCTGGTCGACTTCGCCATCGAGGAAATGCGCGCCGGGCGGGACCGGCTGACCGCCATCCTCGAGGCGGGCCACCAGCGGGCGCGCCCGATCGTCATGACCACCGTCGCTATGATCGCGGGCATGCTGCCTGTGGCGGTCGGGCTCGGCGGAGATACCTCTTTCCGCCAGCCGATGGCCATCGCGGTCATCGGCGGGCTGATCACCTCCACCGCCTTGACACTGGTGATCGTGCCCGCGGCGTTCACGCTCATCGATGACATCGAGCGCTGGCTCGCGCCGAAGTTCGGGCGCGTGCTCACGTCGCAGTCGCAGCCGCCGGCACCGCCCGCACACCCCCATCCGGTAAAATGAGCGGATGCTCACCGAGGTCGGCGCCGGGAACTCCACAACCTCGAGCGGTTCGGGCACGCCCCTAGGGGGCCGCCCGGCGTGGTGGGCTCGGCTCCTCGCCCGGGCGCCGCTGCGGGCGCTCTATGGCTTCGCAAGTTTCATCGGCTGGCTCACCTTCCGCTTCTTCCCCTACCGCGAGAGGGTGGTCCTCGAGAACCTGCGCAAGGCCTTCCCTTCCTTCAGCGAGGCGCAGCTGCGCGAGGTGATGCGCGCCTATTACCATGGTTTCGCCCAGATGCTGGTGGAGATCATCAAGGGTGTGCGCATGCCCGCAGCGGAGCTGTACCGGCGCGTCCGGATCATCAATCTCGAGGCGCCGCGCACCTTCCTCGCCCAGGGTCAATCCGTGCTGCTCGTGGCCGCGCACCAGTGCAATTGGGAATGGATGCTGCTCGCCCTGTCGCTCGAGCTCGGCTACCCGGTCGATGCGGCCTACAAGCCGCTGGTGAATGCGTGGGCGGAAAAGGAGATGAAGAAGTTGCGCACCCGCTTCGGCAGCCGCCTGGTGCCCGCCAAGGATCTGCTGGCCGACATCATCAAGCGTCGGGACGTCGTGCGCGCCATCGCTATGGTGGCGGATCAGGAGCCGACAACCAGCGAGCACAAGTACTGGACCCGCTTCCTCGGGCGCGACACGGCCTTCTACGTGGGCCCCGAGGAGATCGCACGGGCTACACACTTTCCGGTGTTCTTCATCGCCATGCGCCGCCAGGCGCGCGGCTACTACGAGATGGAGTTTCAGCTGCTCGCCGGGCGTGGCGAGGCTGGACGCCCCGGTGAGCTCACCGAGCGCTACGCGCGACTGGTCGAGCAGCAGATCCATGCCGCCCCGCCCGACTGGCCCTGGTCGCACAAGCGCTGGAAGCTCAAGCGGTCGGTGTACCAGAGCCGCCCGCGCCAGGCCCCGGTAGGGTGAAAAATACCGGCCCGCTCATCCTTGCGCGGACCGGCGAGCGGGGGCCTCAGTGGCTCCCCAGGGGGGTACCTACCGGTGGCGTCACAGGCGAAGCTCATCGAGCGCACGACCGGCACCGCCCCGGTATTCGAAGGCGAGTGTGCGCCGGTGGCGTTACGGTTTGATGGGGGGAGTGTTGCAGCGGAGCGAGAAGTCCGTTCCCGTCAGCCCTCGCCGTCGCGGCTTCTTTCCAGCGCCCGCCGCAGCTCGCGCGGCAGCGTGAAGACCACCCGTTCCTCGCGCCCCCTCACCTCGCGTGGAGTCTGTGCGCCCCAGCTCGCAAGCTGCTCGAGCACCTGTTGGACGAGGATCTCGGGAGCGGAGGCGCCAGCGGTGACACCCACCTTGGTCTTGCCGTCGAGCCATTCCCGGCGCAGGTCGATCGGTCCATCGATCAGGTAACCCGGAACCCCCATGCGCTCGGCGAGCTCGCGCAGGCGGTTGGAGTTGGAGCTCGCGCGCGAGCCGACCACCAGTAGGACGTCGCACTCCTCGAGCAGCTTCTTCACCGCGTCCTGCCGGTTCTGCGTGGCATAGCAGATGTCCTCGCGGCGCGGGGTGGCGAGCTGCGGGAAGCGTTGCTTGAGCGCCGCCACGATCTCGGCCGTGTCATCCACCGACAGCGTCGTCTGGGTGACGAAGGCGAGGTTCAGGGGATCACGCACCTCGAGAGCGGCGACATCCTCGCGCCTCTGCACCAGGTGCATGTGTCCGCCGTTCGAGCCGTCGAAGCGGCCCATGGTGCCCTCGACCTCGGGGTGGCCCGCATGGCCGATGAGGATGACGTCGCGGCCTTCGCGCGCATAACGCTGCACCTCCATGTGCACCTTGGTGACGAGCGGACAGGTGGCGTCGAACACCGTGAGCGCCCGCTCGCGCGCCTCCTGCTCGATGGCGGTCGATACGCCGTGCGCGGAGAAGATGACGGTCGCGCCGTGCGGCACCTCGCCCAGCTCCTCGACGAAGATCGCACCGAGGCCGCGCAGCCGCTCGACCACGTGGCGGTTGTGCACCACCTCGTGACGCACGTAGATCGGCGCGCCGAACAGCTCGAGGGCGCGCTCGACGATATCGATCGCCCGGTCGACCCCGGCGCAGAAGCCGCGCGGATTGGCGAGCAGAACCTGCATCAGCTGCGCCTCCTCACGCTGCGGCCCTCCGACCAGGCATCGAGGAGCAGCAGCACGGCACCGATGGTGATGGCGGAGTCGGCCACGTTGAATGCAGGAAAGTAATGCGCGCCCCAGTGCACGTGGATGAAGTCGACCACGCGTCCCGTCATGAGCCGATCGATCATGTTGCCGAGTGCGCCACCGACGATGAGCGCCAGCCCGCAGGCGAGCAGTCCGTGAATGCGCGCATCGAGCCGGCGCAGCCACACGATGAGCGCGGCACTCACCCCGAGTGCCAGCACCACGAATAGCCAGCGCTGCAAGCCCGGCTGGTCCGTCGCGAGGAAGCTGAAGGCGGCGCCCGTGTTATAGGTGAGGATGATGTCGAGCACCTTGAGCACGTGCACCCGCTCGAGCGGGGCGAAGTGATGGGTGATCCAGAGCTTGACGAGGCGGTCGAGCACGATCACCGCCACTGAAAGCGGCAGCCAGCGCCAGCCGCTCGCCGCCGCAGGCACCATGCGCCTCACCGCCACCGCCGCGCGCACCGGCGGAGGCGGCGCAGCGGCGCTTTCCCTTTCGACCTCGCTCATACGTACTCCCGCTCCTCCCCCGGACCCTCGATGTTACCCACACAACGGCTGCAGAGCTTCAGATGACGTGCGTCGCTCCCGACATCCGCGCGGCGCTGCCAGCAGCGCACGCATTTGGGCGCCTCGGTGGGTCGCGCCACGATCCAGACTCCGCTGCGGCCGGTATTGCCCGCCGGCACCGAGCCTGCGGGCGCAGCCTCCGCGCGGTGGACCTGCGCCTCCGAGGTAATGAGCAGAAACCTCAGCTCCGGCCCGAGTGCCGCAAAACGCGGGTACTCCTCGTCTGTGCAGTAGATGTCCACCCGGGCATCGAGCGGGGCGCCGATGAGCCCCGCATCGCGCAGTTTCTCGAGCTCGCGCGTGACATCACTGCGCAGCGCCAGCAGCGAATCCCAGTCGAGGCCATCCTGCGCCACCTCCGGCAGCGCGTGCCAGGTCTCGTGGAATACCGACTCCCGGCGCCCCCCGGGCAGATAACCCCAGACCTCCTCCGCGGTGAAGGACAGGATCGGCGCAAGCCAGCGCACCATGCTCTCGGCGATGTGCCACATGACCGTCTGCGCGGAGCGCCGCGCCGGACTTGCGGCGGCCATGGTGTACATGCGGTCCTTGATGACGTCTAGGAAGAAGCTGCCGAGATCGACGCTGCAGAAGTTGTGGACCTTCTGATAGATGAGGTGAAAGGCGTAGCTGCGATAGGCCTGCAGCACTTCCGCCTGCAGCTGGTGCGCGCGGCCGAGCACCCAGCGGTCGAGCGCCACGAGCCTTGCCGTGGGCACTGCATGCTGCGCGGGGTCGAAGCCGTGCAGATTGCCGAGCAGAAAACGCAGCGTATTGCGCATGCGCCGGTAGGAATCGGCCATGCGCCGCAGGATCTCGTCCGACACCGCGATCTCATTCGCATAGTCGGTCGCCGAGACCCACAGCCGCAGCACGTCCGCGCCGAGCGTGCTCATTACCTTCTGCGGTGCGATCACGTTGCCGAGTGACTTCGACATCTTCCGGCCCTTCTCATCGACCGTGAAGCCGTGGGTGAGCACCCCACGATAGGGCGGCCGCTCGTAGAGCGCCTCGGACATGAGGAGCGAGCTGTGGAACCAGCCGCGATGCTGATCCGAGCCCTCGAGGTAGAGCTCCACGGGCGCCGCCACCTCGGGACGCTCGGCCCCGACGCACTCGAACGAGAGCCCTGAATCGGCCCAGACATCCATGACGTCGGTGACCTTGTCGTAGTGCTCGGCGTCCTCGCCGAGGAGCTCGCGCGGCTCGAGCGCGAACCAGGCATCGATGCCGCCCGCCTCCACGCGCGCTGCGGCAGCTTCGATCAGCTCGAGCGTCCGCGGGTGCCACTCGCCGCTCTGTTTGTGCACGAAGAGCGGTATCGGCACGCCCCAGGTGCGCTGGCGGGAGATGCACCAGTCCGGGCGGCTCTCGATCATGCCGGTGATGCGTTGCTCGCCCCACGCCGGGGTCCAGCGCACTGCGGGTATGTCGCGCAGGGTGTGCGCGCGCAGCCCGGCGCGCTCCATGCTGATGAACCACTGGGGCGTCGCGCGAAAGATCACCGGGCTCTTGTGCCGCCAGCAGTGCGGGTAGCTGTGCCGGAAAGGCTCCTCGTGCAACAGCCGCCCGGCCTGCGCGAGGGCCGCGATGATCACCGGGTTCGCCGCATCCACCTTGAGCCCCGCCACGAGCGGCGTGCCCGCAAGAAAGCGGCCATCGTTTCCGACCGGATTCAACACCTCGAGTCCGTACTGCTGGCCGACGGCGAAGTCCTCCTGACCGTGGCCCGGGGCGGTATGCACCGCACCGGTGCCCGCATCGAGCGTCACGTGCTCACCGAGAACGACCGGGACCAGCCGATCCTGGAAAGGATGCTCGAGCTTCAGCCCCTCGAGCGCGCCGCCCGGGAAGTCGGCGAGCACCGTCGCGTCGGTGAGTCCGAAGCGCGTGAGGCAAGCCGCAAGAAGCTCGGCGGCGACGATGATGCGGTGGCGCTCGCGCCCGCGATGTGCGGCAGCGAGCACGTAGCGAAACTCGGCGCGCACCGCCACCGCCTGGTTGGCGGGCAGCGTCCAGGGGGTCGTCGTCCAGATGACGACGTCTACCGGCTCGCGGCCGAGCTGCGCTGCACTCGTCCCGATACGCCGCGCGAGCTCCGCGTTATCGCTGACACGGAAGGCCACATCGATGGCCGGGGACACCCTTTCCTCGTATTCCACCTCGGCTTCCGCCAGCGCCGAGCGGCAGTCGAGGCACCAGTGCACCGGCTTCACCCCTTTATAAAGGTGCCCCTTGGCGATGATGCCGCCGAAGGCGCGCAGCTGCTGGGCCTCGTAGCGTGGGGACATCGTCAGGTAGGGATGGTCCCAGTCCCCGAGAATGCCGAGCCGCTTGAAGTCGTTGCGCTGCAGGTCGATCTGCTCGTGTGCATAAGCGCGGCAGGCGGCGCGGAACGCGCGCGCGTCGAGCTTCTGCCCGGGACGACCGTGCTTTTTCTCGACCTGGAGCTCGATCGGCAGTCCGTGACAGTCCCAGCCGGGGATGTACGGGGAGTCGAAGCCATCGAGGGAGCGCGACTTCACCACGATGTCTTTCAGGATCTTGTTGACGCAATGGCCGATGTGGATAGCGCCGTTCGCGTAGGGCGGCCCATCGTGCAGCACGAAGCGTGGGCGGCCCCGGGCGATCTCGCGCAGCTTCGGGTAGATGCGCTGCTCCTCCCAGCGCCGTACCGCGGCCGGCTCGCGTTGAGCGAGGTCCGCCTTCATCGGGAAATCCGTCTGCGGCAGGTTGATGGTGAGCTTGTAGTCGGTCATGTCGGCGCCAGGCTCAGGAGGCGGCGTGCCTCCGTGGCGTCGCGCTCCATCTGCTGCGTAAGCGCCTCGAGCGATGCGAAGCGCTCCTCATCGCGCAGGCGCGCCACGAACTCCACCTCGATCTCACGACCATACAGATCACCATCAAAATCGAACACGTGGGCCTCCAGCAGCGCCTCGCCACCACCGATGGTGGGCCGGGTCCCGAGGCTCGCCACGCCGGCACGCGGACCACCGCCGGTTCCACCGATACGGACGGCGAATATCCCCGCGACGGGGGAGCGGCGGCGCTCGAGCGGCACATTGGCGGTAGGAAATCCCAACCGGGCCCCGAGCGCACGCCCAGGCTGCACCCGGCCCCGCATCGACCATGCCCGGCCGAGCCAGCGGCGCGCGCGCCCGAAATCGCTCGCGGCGAGCGCGGCCCGCACCCCGCTGCTGCTCACACGCTCACCGTCGAGGGTAACTGCCGGCACCACCTCGACCTCGAACCCGAGCCGCCGGCCAGCCTCGGCCAGTACGGGTGCGGTCGCTTCCCCGCGCCTGGCGAAGCGAAAATCGTGACCCACCACGACGATCCGCGGAGCGAGCGCGCGCACCAGCAGCTGCGCGAATTCTTCAGCGGAGAGGTTACGCAAGCCCTCGCCAAAGCGCAGCAGCCAGAGGTAATCGAGGTTCAGGGCAGAGAGGATGCGCCAGCGCTCGCGCAGGCTGGTCAGGCGCGCGGGGGGTTGTACCGGGGTCAGATACTCCCGCGGTGTGGGCTCGAAGGTGAGCAGCACCGAGGCCGTCCCGAGCCGTGCGGCGTGCTCCCTCAGGCGGGCAATCAGCGCCTGATGGCCGAGGTGGATCCCGTCGTAAGTGCCGATGGTCAGCGCGCAGCCCATGCCGCAGCCGCGCAAGCCCTCGACCCCGCGGATCAGCCGCATGATGGCACGTGCACCATGTTGTCCAAGTAACTGAAATTCAAAGTGTAATTTGGATGTAACTTAATGGCGTCAGCGTGAGGCTGGCCAGTTTATGTGAATGCGCCCGAGGGTGCGCGCCGGAGCTGTCAAGCGCGTTGACAACCCCTGGGCCCATGCGCAGACTACCGCCCCCCGCACCCGGGGACGTACCGAGAAAACGGAGATTTCGTGGCCAATACCAAGTCCGCCGAGAAGGCTGCTCACCAGGCCGAGAAGCATCGCGCCCGCAACGTCGCTTTGCGCTCGCGCATGCGCA
>JAFAVO010000066.1 GCA_019242385.1 Gammaproteobacteria bacterium
CTCCGCCGAGTGCCGTTCAGCCCGTACCCACGGGCCAATCGTCCAAGACCTACGGCATATTTACCGGTCTGCGCTGGCAGGTCGGCGCGCGCCTGGCCATGCGCTTCATCTACACCTTCTCCAGGCAAAACGGCGTGTATTCGGAAAACCAGGTCGGTGTCGTGGCTTCCTGGGCACTGCTCGGTGCGAATACGAGCATCGTGCAGGCGGCGGGGGAACTGACACCGATTTCCCCTGCGAGCACGCGCTATCAGTAACACCGTCACGGCCGGCGTTGCCGCGCTGACCCTGCGCAAATGGAGCAGCGCCGAGTGGCTGGAAAGCGAAGCGGCGTGGTCGCGACTGCTCGCGCAGGCGCATGCAGATGCCCTGTTCCTGTCGTGGGAGTGGCTGACGCTGTGGTGGCAATGCTTCGGCGAGTCTCTGGCGGCGGTGCCGGAGATCTGGGCTCTCTATCGCGGTGCCGATCTCATCGGCGTCGCGCCGCTCTACCGGCGGCGCGTGCGACGCGGCCGCATCCTGCCGCTCAGCTCCATCCAACTGATCGGCTCGGCATGGCGAGATCCCCGGGCGGCCATCTCGGAATACCTCGACATCGTGGCGATAGCCGCGGAGACCGAAGTCGTGCGGCACGCGTGTGCGCAAGCGCTGCTCGCTGAGCGCACCTGGAGCGAATGGGTCATCGGGTTCACCGCGGCGGGCCGGCAATGGCGCGATGTGTTCGCCCAATCGGGGCGCGGGCAGCAGCACTATGTGCGCGATGTCGACCACCTGGTGAGCTATCAGGCCGATCTCAGCAGCGGCATGGAGGCCTACGTGCGCAGCCTCGGGCAGTCGACGCGCCGCAGCCTGTGGAACCTGCGCCACCGGCTCGCGCGCCGGGGCAGCGTGAGTTTCGAGCTTCTTGCCGCGGAGGAGATCGAGGGCGGTCTCGCCGACCTCAATCGACTGCATCGGCTTCGCTGGCAGCGACCCGCGTTCGCCGCCCCCGCCCTGGACTTCCACACGCGCCTGGCCCGGCGCCTGGCGAGCCGCGGGGAGCTGGTCCTCTCGCGGCTGCGCGTGGGTGGCCAGGTGGTCTCGGTGCTCTATGACATCCGCAAAGGCACCCGTCAGTACAACATCAGCATGGGCTTCGACCCCGCCTTCGATGGCAGCGTCTCCCTGGGGCTGATACACCTCGGCTACTCGATGGAGGCGGCCGCTGCGCGCCAGGTGAGTACCTATGACTTTCTGGCGGGTTCCGGTCAGCAGACCGACTACAAAAGTCATCTCAGCCAGGCGCGCCGTAGTGTGAGCAGTGTGCAGCTGCTGCGCGGGCGGGTGTTGCCGGCGCTGTACCGCTGGCACGACCGGCCGCGTGTTGCCCGGGCGGTGCCGCTGGCATGACGGCGGTGTGTTGCCGGCGCGTGCCGCTCGCTGGCCGCGGCACTGCGAACCCTCGTCTGTCAGCGCGCCACCAAATCTGCTGCGGGGCGTGCCAGCGGCCATGCGCCACGGCCGTGATGCAGTTTCGGCCTCGCCGGCACGGGTGTCGGCACATTAAGACAAATGTTATTGACAACTGACAGGCGGCAACGGGACAGGACACTTTTGCTTTACACGATCGTGTAAAGTTTGCGCTGCCACCTCGGCCTGCTTGAGGTACCCCAAAGCTTCTATGCGCGTCCGGATTCTCGGGCAATACATCCCGGCGTCCCTCGCTGTGCTTGCGATCATCGAGGCGCTGCTGTGTTTCTTTGCGCTGTACGCCGCCGTATGCATCCGCTTCCAGGTCGGTGTCAGCGGCTTGCCCGAGCTGGTGGAGGAATTCGGTCCGCTGTGGCCGCGGGGCATCGCCTTCAGCGTCATCGTGGTTACCTGCCTGCTCGCCTTCGGCCTTTACAACTCGCGGCAGCGCACTCAGCTGAGCGGTGTCGTGGCAAGGCTCCTGCTGGCGTTGGTGGTGTCCTCGTGCGTGTTCGCGGCACTGTTCTACATGTTTCCCAGCCGGCACCTGTTCCGCGGTGTTGCGGCGCTCGCGATCATGCTGGCCGTATGCGGGGTGCTCACCTCGCGCGTGGTGTTCGCGCGCGTCGCGGATGAGGAGATTTTCAAGCGCCGTGTGTTGACTTACGGCGCCGGCTACGCGGCCGCTGCCATCACCCGGCTGCGCCGCTCCGCGGACCGCCATGCCTTTACCCTGGTCGGATTCGTGCAACCGCCCGGTGAGGAACGCGCCGTTCCCAGCGACCGCGTGCTGGAGTACAGCGGCGATCTGTGCGCAATGTGTGAGCGGCTCGGCGTCACCGAGGTCGTGGTGGCGATGGATGACCGCCGCTGCGGTTTTCCAATTCCCGAGCTGCTCGACTGCCGCCTCGCCGGCGTCGACGTGACCGAGCTGCTCACCTTCCTCGAGCGCGAGACCGGCAAGGTGCACATCGACGTACTCAACCCGAGCTGGATGATCTTCGGACAGGGCTTCAAGCGCGACCCGCTGCGTCTGTTCTCCTCCCGGGCGCTCGATCTGTGTGCGAGTCTCGGCGTGCTGGTGGTGGCGCTGCCGGCGATGATGCTGACCTTCATCGCCATCAAGATAGAGGATGGCTGGCGGGCGCCGGCGCTGTACCGCCAGGCCCGGGTCGGGCTGGGCGGGCGCGTATTCAAGGTGCTGAAATTCCGCAGCATGCGTCAGGACGCCGAGCTCAACGGGGCCCAATGGGCACAGCACGCCGACCCACGCGTGACACGCGTGGGCGCCATCATCCGCAAGCTGCGCATCGATGAGTTACCGCAGGTGTTCAACGTGCTCAGCGGCAACATGAGCTTCGTGGGACCGCGCCCCGAGCGGCCGGAGTTCGTGGCGCAGCTCGCGGAGAAAATTCCCTATTACGTGCAGCGCCACTGCGTCAAGCCCGGGATCACCGGCTGGGCGCAGCTGTGTTATCCCTACGGCTCGTCCGAGACCGACGCGCTCGAGAAGCTGCAGTACGACCTGTATTACATCAAGAACAACAACCTGCTGTTCGATCTGGCCATTCTGATTCAGACTGCCGAAGTGGTCCTGTTTGGCAAGGGAGCGCGTTGATGGCTGCCGCGATGCAGCGTCGCAAGCTGCTGATCCTCGAGAACGATCGCGCCCTGCGCCGCGAGCTCGAGGCAGTCTTCTCCGACCTCGATGTGACGGTGTGCGAGAGCTCCGACCAGACCCTCGCCACCGTGCGCCGCACCGAGCCCGATGTGGTGCTGTTCGACCTCGGCACGGCGCACAAGCCGGCGGTGGCCGCGCAGAGCCTGGAGCTGCTGCGGCAGATTCTCAACATCTCGCCAGACACCAAGATCATCGCGATGACCGAGCACGACGCACGCGAGCTGGCGGTCGCCGCGGTCGGCCTGGGCGCGGCCGACTTCTATCACAAGCCGCTCGATGCGGGCGTGCTCTCGATCGTGGTGCGCCGCGCACTGCGCATCCGCGAGCTCGAGGAGGAGAACTGGCGGTTACGCGAGCGCACCGGCGCGATGGCGCTCGAGGGCATCATCGGCGTGAGCGATGCAGTGCGCAGCCTGTGCCGCTCGGTGGAGAAGGTGGCGCCCACCAACACCACCGTGTTGTTGCTCGGCGAGAGCGGCACCGGCAAGGAGCTGCTGGCGCGCGCTCTGCACCGGCTCTCCGGACGCTCGCACAAGCCCTTCGTCGCCATCAACTGCGCGGCCATTCCCGACACGCTGCTCGAGAGCGAGTTGTTCGGTTACGAGAAGGGCGCCTTCACCGGGGCCGCGCGCCGCACTCCCGGCAAGCTGGAGTCCGCCGATGGCGGTACGGTGTTCCTCGATGAGATCGGCGAGATGCCGGCATCGCTGCAGGCCAAACTACTGCGGGTCGTGCAGGAGCGCAGCGTGGAGCGCATCGGCGGCAGGACCCTGGTGTCGCTCGATCTGCGCATCGTGTGTGCGACCAATCGCGCTCTCGACGCCCTCATCGGCAATGGCGGCTTCCGTGACGATCTGTTCTATCGCATCAGCGAAGTCATCATCCGTGTGCCGCCGCTGCGCGATCGGCAAGGTGACAGCCTGCTGCTCGCGCAGTTCCTGCTGCAACAGATCTCGGCGCGTCTCGGTAAACCGACGCGCGGGCTCGCCCCGGACGCCATCCGCGCCATCCAGGCGCATCGCTGGCCCGGCAACGTGCGTGAGCTCGAGAACCGGGTGAAGGGCGCGGTCATCATGGCCGAGGGAGTCGTGGTGACGGCGGGCGACCTCGGGCTCGAGGATCCGGGCGATGATCCTGAGTATCTCAACCTGCGCGTTGCGCGCCAGTGCGCCGAGGCGCAGGCCGTCAGGCAATCACTCGCGGTCGCGCAGGGCAACCTGTCGCGGGCTGCGGAGCTGCTCGGCGTCACGCGGCCCACGCTCTATGATCTCCTCGACAAGCACAGCATCGATCCGGCGCAGTTTGGCCGGCAGGGGGCGCGCGCAACGGCGGAAGCTGCCGAGGGCGGGGAAAATCCCGCCAAGACGCCGGTAGCGCAATCGGAGTGATCGAGCCCTCTGCGCCCGGCAGCGCGGGATTACGCTCCTGAGGTCAGGAACGCTGCTTGAACTCCTCCGGGGTGAGCTGATGGCGCGCGAGCAGCTTGTAGAAGTCGGTGCGGTTGCGCCGTGCCAGCCGCGCCGCCTGGCTCACATTGCCGCCGGTGATCTGCAGGATCTGCGAGAGATAGCTGCGCGTGAACTCATCGCGCGCCTCATCGAAGGAGGGCAGGCGTCCGGGGGAGCCGCCGAGAGACTGCTGCACCA
>JAFAVO010000292.1 GCA_019242385.1 Gammaproteobacteria bacterium
GCCGGCGTCCATGGTAGCGACGATGCGCGCGATCTCCTCCGGCGGATTCTGCAGGTCGGCATCCAGAGTGATCACGTAGCGGCCGCGCGTTTGCTGGAACGCGGCGAGGATCGCCAGGTGCTGGCCGGCGTTGCGCGCCAGGACCACCACGCGCGTGACATCCGGACGTCGCTGGAACTGCTCGCGCAGCCGTGCGACCGAGCGGTCGCGGCTGCCATCATCGACGAATACCACCTCGTAGGGACGGCCCAGGGCATCGAGCGCCGGGTACAGCCGCTCGAAAAGCAACGGCAGGCCCTCCTCCTCGTTGTACACCGGGATGACGACGGAGATATCCGGGATCACGGCTGCGCTCACCGGCGGGCCCCGCGCAGGATGGTGTTCACGGCGTTGACCACGCGCTCGACATCCTGCAGCTGCATCGCCGGGAAGAGCGGCAGCGTGACCGTCTCGCGGCCGATACGCTCGGCGTTGGGGAATTGGCCCTCGCGGTAGCCGAGCGCCCGATAAGCAGTGAAGAGGTGAATCGCCGGATAGTGGACTCCGGTACCGATGCCCTGCACCTTCATCGCCTCCATGAACTTTGCGCGCGAGATGCTGAGCTGCGCGAGCGGCAGGAGCGGTGTGAACACGTGCCAGCTGTGTCCCTCATCTCCGCGCTCGGGCAGGCGCAGCGGCGCATCCTCGGCCCACAGCTCGTAGTAGCGGCTGATGAGCGCACGCCGCCGGGCGTTGAACTCCTCCAGCCGCCTGAGCTGCCCGAGTCCCACTGCCGCCGCCACGTCCGAGAGGTTGTATTTGCCACCGGCGAGCAGCGTGTCGAAACCATCGAGCCCGGACTTCACCTGCCCGTGCCAGCGGTGCAGCTCGATCGCGCGCAGCTCCTCGGCCGAGCCGCCGGAGATCGCGCCGCCCTCGATGGTGGTCATGTTCTTGTTCGGATGGAAGCTGAAGCACACCAGGTCACCGAAGCTGCCGATGCGGCGCCCGCGCCAGCAGGACCCAATGGCGTGCGCCGCGTCCTCGATGACCCGCAGGCGATGGCGTTGCGCGATGGCGTACAGACGCTCCATGTCCACGGGATGTCCCGCGAAATGCACCGGCATGATGGCGCGCGTGCGCGGGGTGATCGCCGCCTCGGTCTCGCCGAGATCGATGTTGCGTGAGTCGAGCCCGACATCGACGAACACCGGCCGGGCGCCGACACGCACGATGACGTTGGCCGTCGCCACGAAGCTCAGCGCCGGAGTAATGACCTCATCGCCCTCCCCGATGCCACAGGCGAGCAGTGCCATCTCCAGCCCGGCGGTCGCAGAGGTCTGGGTGCGCACCGGCCGGCCGCCCAGATACGCGGACAACTCGGCCTCGAGTTGCGCCACCTTCGGCCCGCTCGCCAGCCAGCCCGAGCGCAGCACCTCGGCGACCGCCGCAATGGTGTCCTCGTCGATGCTCGGACGGGTGAAAGGCAGCATGGGCTGCTGAGGTCGGTTCGAATCGTTCATGGCCAGAGTCAGGAGCGTGCCACCAGCACGACACCCACTACGATAACGCCGATCCCGGCGACGCGCTGCACGTTGGGGACTTCCCCGAGCAGCCACCAGGCGAGCCCGATGTTGATGACATAGCCGAGCGACAGCAACGGGTACGCCTGGCTCACCGGCACGCGCGAGAGCCCCACGAGCCAGACGATCACGCTCAGGCCATAGGCGAGCAGCGCATACCAGAGGGAGGGAACCACCAGGACGTTGAGCGCGCGCTGCCACACCCCGGCATCACCTGCGATGAGTGGTCCACTGACCCTCGTTGCGGCTTTGAGTCCGAGCTGTGCCAGCGCGTTGAGCAGGACACCGCAGAACAGGATCGAGAAATCACTCAGTCTCACAGGCGGCTCACGGCTACGGTGTGGCTATCGGCGGCCAGGACTCGCCCCGGCAGGCCCCGCCGCCGCATGGCATCCCAGACGTGCGGATCGAAGAATGCCACGGCGGGGCCTGCGCCGCTCCAGCGAGCCGCAAACTGCTCGAGGCTCATGCGCCGCTCGGGCTCCTCATCCAGACCGAAGCGCAGCTCGCCTTCATAGCCGGCGAGCTGCAGCGTGCGCCCGAGATAGGGCGAGACCGTCTCGCGGAACTGGCCGACACTGTAGAGCGGGGTCTGCGCGCCGATGAATGGCCGCACCGCGCGCACCAGATCGCGTGCCGAGCGCGCGGGCGGGATGCAGGTGTACTCACACATCAGGCTCTGCCAGGCAAGGCTCGCTCCGAGCGCCGCGATGAGCACCAGGGTGAGCGGCCGAAGCGGGGCGCGGAAGCTGAGAGCGGCGGCGATCAGCGCCGCAGCGCACGCGGCCAGCGCCCAGATGAGCGCCTCGTGTGGCAGGTAATTGTTGCGGCGCAGACTGTAGATCAGCAGGCCCACCGCCACCAGGACCACCAGCGGCGCGGCGGCACGCGCGGCGTGGCGCGCGAGCCGGCTGGGGTCACCGAGCGCAGCGCCGGTGAGCGCGGCCAGCACCGGCACCATGGGCAGGATATACGGGGCGAGCTTCGAGCCCGATGCGGAAAAGAACAGCAACGTGAGCAGCGCGTAGATGAGCAGAAAGCGCCGTGGCTTGAAGGTGTGGGAGCCGGGCTGCTCCATCCATGCGGCGCGCGCGCCGCGCAGGCAGGGAATCAGCCAGGGCAGGACTGCCCCGAGCAGAAGCGGCAGGAAATACCACCACGGCTCGACGCGCTGATGCACGGTGGTGAGAAAGCGCGCGAAGTGCTCGTGCACGAAGAAAAATCCGGGGAAGCTCGGATTGCGCAGCGTCACCAGCACGAACCATGGCGCGGCGATGATGAGGAAGAGCGCGACACCCGCGCGCGCGTGCAGTCGGCGCCACGTGCGCAGGTCGCGCTCGATGAGCGTGTACAGCACGAGCGCGCCGCCCGCGAGTACCCCGACCACGATTCCCTTGGAGAGCACTGCGAGCGCCGCCAGCGCCCAGGCGCGCAGCATCCAGCGACGCTCGGCGGCCGAGCCGGTCGGCTCGCTCTGCGCGCGTGTGAAAGCGAGCACCGCGGCGGTCAGCCAGAAGGTGAAGGCCGCATCCAGCAGGTTGAGGTGCCCGATGACCTGGAAGTAGGGGCTGACTGCGAGCGCCGCGAGTGCCGCGAGCGCGGCCTCGTGGCCGTAGTAATGTCGCACCCAGGCAAACACCAGCGGCAGACACGCGAACGCCAGTCCCACCGCCCAGATGCGCGAGCTCCATTCGCTCAGACCAAAAAAGGCGAACGCGGTCGCGGTCGCCCAGTATTGCAGCGGCGGCTTCTCGAAATATTTCAGATCGTTGAAGCGCGGAGTGATGAAGTCGCGATTCGCCAGCATCTCGCGCGGTATCGCAGCGTAGCGCCCCTCATCCGGATCGAGCATCGGCCGTACCTGGATGGTCGCGAGCCAGGCGGCCGCGAGCAGCGCCCAGGGGAGCCAGCGCGCCGCCGCCGGGCGCACCGCGGCCGGGCGCGCCTCCGGGGCCGCGACTAACGCCATCGCAGCCGCGGCAACACGCGTCTCAGATGGCCGCCAGCGCCGCGACGCGGCTGCCGAAGCCTTCCTGCTTCACGTAGAAATCGATGGTGCGGCGGATCGCGGTATCCATGTCGGTGGTCGGCGCCCAGCCGAGATCGCGCCGCGCCGCCTCGATGTTGGGCACCCGCACCTGGATATCCTGGTAGTACTTGCCGTAATAGTCGCCCGCGGACACCTCGAGAATCTCGGTGGCGCGGGCGTTGTCGCGCAGCACGGGAAACTCCTGGGCGATGCGGATGGTGCGCTGTGCCAGATCACGGATCGAGATGCAGTTGCCGGGGTTCCCGATGTTGAAGATGCGCCGGCTGGCACGGCCGTCCTGGTTCTCGATGATGGTCAACAGGCACTCGATCGCGTCGTCGATGTAGGTGAAGGAGCGCTTCTGGTTGCCGCCGTCGACCAGCTTGATCGGCCGGCGATACAGCACGTTGGAGAGGAACTGGGTGAAGACGCGCGAGCTGCCCTCCTTGGGCTCTTCCGGATTGTCGAGATTCGGACCGATGAAGTTGAAGGGGCGGAACAGGGTGTAGTCGAGGTTGTCGCGCACCCCGTAGGCATAGATGACGCGGTCCAGCAGCTGCTTGCAGGCCGCGTAGATCCAGCGCTGCTTGTTGATCGGCCCATAGACCAGCGCGCTCGTCTCCTCATCGAGCACCGCATCGGGCGACATGCCGTAGATCTCCGAGGTGGAGGGAAACAGCAGGCGCTTACCGTACTTGACACAGTGACGGACGATATCGATGTTCGCCTCGAAGTCGAGCTCGAATACCCGCAGCGGATGAGTCACGTACTGCGCCGGGTTGGCGATCGCCACCAGCGGCACCACCACGTCGCACTTCTTGACGTGGTACTCGACCCACTCCTTGTTGATGGTGATGTCGCCTTCGACGAAGTGAAAGCGATCGTTCTTCGGCAGGTCACCGAGCTTGTTGTCGGCGAGATCGATGCCGTAGACCTCCCAGGGCCGCTTCTCGAGGATCGCGTTGGTGAGCGCGCTGCCGATGAAGCCGTTCGCCCCGAGGATCATTATCTTGAGTGCCATGTCGCTACCTCCAGCAGCGCCGCGCCCCGCCTGGCGCGGGCCACACGGGTGGAAAAGCGAGCGATGTTAGCACTGCGCGCGCACCGGGTCAGTGGCCCGCGAGCGCTGCCCCCGGCAGCTGGCTCGGCACGTAGGGCGACTCGGAGCTGGTGCGCACCGGCAGGCCCCGGAGCGTGCGCGCCGCTACCCGCGCCATGTCGAGGATCACCAGCCAGAGAATCGCGGTGAACAGCAGGGTGAGCGCCGCATCCAGGCGCTGGTTGAAAATCAGCTGCGGTGCGACCGCGGCGCGCTCCGGGGTCAGTGCGCCCGCGGCGAGCTTCGCCGCAAGATCGCCGGCAGCCGCCAGGAAGCCGATATGGACATCGGCGCTCGTGAGCTTCTGCCACGCGGCGCTGGTCGTCACCAGCGCGAGCCACGCGAGCGGCGCCAGAGTCACGAGCGCGTAGCGGGCCCGGCCGGACTTGATGAGGATGCCGGTCGCCACGGTGAGTGCGATGGCCGCGAGCATCTGATTGGCGATGCCGAAGAGTGGCCAGAGAATGTTCACGCCGCCGTTGGGATCGATCACGCCGACGTAGAGGAAATAGCCCCAGGCGGCCACCAGCAGCGTGCTGGCGAAGAGCACCGAGGGGTACCAGGAAGTGCGGCCGAGCGGCGCCCACACCTGCCCGAGCAGATCCTGGAGGATGAAGCGTCCGACGCGCGTACCGGCATCGAGCGTGGTCAGAATGAACACCACCTCGAACATGATCGCGAAGTGGTACCACAGCGCCGCGAGCCCGCGCCCGAAGCTGCTGCCGAAGATGCTCGCCATACCGACCGCGAGCGAGGGCGCGCCGCCGGTGCGCGCGAAGAGCGTGCGCTCGCCCATCGACTGCGCGAGCGCCTGCATCTGCTGCGCGGTCACCGGAAATCCCCAGCCGCTGATGGTGTGCACCGCGAGATCCGGGGTTGCCCCGACGACACCGGCGCCGGAGTTGATGGCGAAGTACACCCCCGGATCGAGCAGCGTCGCAGCGATCATCGCCATGATGGCGACGAAGGACTCCAGCGCCATGCTGCCGTAACCGACGAGGCGCACGTCAGCCTCGTTGCTGATGAGCTTGGGCGTCGTGCCGCTCGCCACCAGTGCATGGAAACCGGAGATCGCCCCGCAGGCGATGGTGATGAAGACGAAGGGAAACAGCCTGCCGCCGAAGAGCGGCCCAGTGCCATCGATGAACTGCGTCACCGCGGGCATGCGCAGCTGCGGGTGCGTGAGCACGATGGCGATGGCGAGCAGTGCGACCGTGCCGAGCTTGAGAAAGGTCGAGAGGTAATCGCGCGGCGCGAGCAGCAGCCACACCGGCAGCGTCGCCGCCACCCAGGCGTAGATCACGATCGCGGCCGCGAGCGGCAGCGGCGCATAGTCGAACCAGGTGCGCAGGTGCTCCTGCTGATCGAGCCAGCCGCCGGCCAACACGGCCCCCAGCACCAGCGCCACACCGATGATGGACGCCTCGAGCACCCTGCCCGGGCGCCACGAGCGCAGATAGATCCCGATCACGATGGCCACGGGGATGGTGGCCGCCACGGTGGAGGTAGCCCAGGGGCTGTGCTTCATCGCGTTGACGATGACGAGTCCGAGGACTGCCGACAGCACGATCAGTATCAGCAGCGTACCGATCAAGGCGGCCAGTCCTCCGACAGGCCCGAGCTCATCGCGCGCCATCTGCCCGAGGCTGCGGCCGTCGCGGCGGATCGAGAGCAGGAGGATGGTCATGTCCTGCACGCAGCCCCCGAGCACCGCGCCCACGAGTATCCACAAGGTCCCGGGCAGGTAGCCGAACTGGGCCGCGAGCGTCGGACCGACCAGCGGCCCCGGACCGGCGATCGCGGCGAAATGGTGGCCGAACACGATCGCCCGATGGGTGGGCACGAAATCGCGTCCGTTGTTCAACCGCTCGGCCGGGGTCGCGCGCGAGGGATCGACCTGCAGTACCCGCGTCGCGATCCATGCCGCGTAGAAGCGATAGCCGAGCAGGTAGACGCAGACCGCCGCGGTGATGATCCACAAGGCGTTGATCGGCTCGTGCCGATGGAGCGCGATGCCGCCCATCGCGATGCCGCCACCGAGCGCCAGGAGAATCGCGGAAATCATGCGCATCACGTTGCCACCCCCGAAACAGCCATCAGCGGCGCAGCCGGTGCAGGGCGCGGGCGTAGCCGCCGATGAGCGCATCGCGATCGCGATGGCGCCCGTCGGTCACGAGCCGTTGGCCCGCCCGGAACACGCAGTCGATCAGCTCGCGGCCACCCGCGAAGATCCAGCTGTCGAGGATCTCATCACCCGAGCGCTCGAGGAGAGCCGGATGAGTGGCCCGCAGCGTGACGACATCGAGCGAGGCGCCCTGCGTCAGGCCCATGGGGCTCCCCGGCTCGCCCTCCAGGGCCTGCCAGCCGCCCGCGAGCGCCGCATCGAAAAGTGTGCGCCCGGTGGAGGAGGCAGCGCCGCCCGCGAGCACGTTGCGCGCACGCTGCACGAGTCGTTGCGAGTACTCGAGCGTGCGCAGCTCCTGTGCGGCATCCAGCAGGATGTTGGAATCGCTGCCGATACCGAAGCGCCCGCCGCGGTTGCGGAACTCCGTGGCGGCGAAAATTCCATCCCCGAGGCTCGCCTCGGTGATCGGACAGAGTCCGGCGACGGCGCCGCACGCGGCGATGCCGGCCAGCTCGGCGGCGGTGGCCTGCGTAGCGTGCACGAGGCACCAGCGTGCATCGGGCGGCTGCGCAGCGAGCAGCCACTCGATCGGCCGCTGGCCGCTCCAGGCCTGGCATTCCTCGACCTCGCGCACCTGCTCGGCGATGTGGATGTGCACCACGGCGCCAGGCGCGAGCTGCACGACCGCCGCGAGCTCCTGCGGTGTGACCGCGCGCAGGCTGTGCGGCGCGAGGCCGACGCTCGCCCCGGGGAGCGGCTGCACGGCGCGGCGGCAGCTCTCGAGAATACGCGCAAATCCCGGCACATCGCTCAGGAAGCGTCTTTGCCGCGGCGCGGGCGGCGCACCGCCAAAACCGCCGTGTGCATAGAAAACGGGCAGCAGCGTCAGTCCAATACCGCTGCGCGCCGCCGCGGCGGCGATGCGCCCGGCGAGCTCGCCCGGATCGGCGAAAGGCGAGCCGCCGGTGTCGTGGTGCAGGTAGTGGAACTCACCGACGTGGGTAAAGCCGCCCTCGAGCATCTCGGCGAAGCACAGTGCGCTGATGGCCTCGAGCTCCTCGGGGCCGAGCCGCTCGACGAAGCGGTACATGAGCTCACGCCAGCTCCAGAAGCTGTCCGCGCCGTCCGCGCGCCGCTCGGTGAGCCCGGCGAGCCCGCGTTGGAAGGCGTGGCTGTGCAGGTTGGGAAGGCCGGGAAGGCCGATGGCGTGCCGCTCATCTCCCGGCTGCGGCCCGGTCCCGGCACTCACCGCCTCGATGCGTCCGGCACGCGCGCTGACGCGCACTCCCTGCGCCCAACCCGAGGGCAGCAGCGCAGTCTCAAACCACAGGCTCGCCATGGAGTAGATTATTCATTATCGACCGCCGCAAC
>JAFAVO010000341.1 GCA_019242385.1 Gammaproteobacteria bacterium
GAGCTTGGTGGACACCTTGGAGCCCCCGACGATCGCGACCAGCGGCCGCGCCGGTTGCTCGAGTGCGCGCTCGAGCGCCTCGAGCTCGCCGACGAGCAGCGGACCTGCGCAGGCGACCGGCGCGTAGCGGGCCACCCCATGGGTACTCGCCTCGGCGCGGTGCGCCGTGCCAAAGGCGTCCATCACGAACACTTCGCACAGTGCCGCCATGCGTCGCGCGAGCTGCTCATCGTCCTTCTTCTCGCCTTTGAGAAAGCGCACGTTCTCACACAGCACCGCGCTCCCCAAGGCACAGTCCACTCCGTCGATCCAGTTCTTGCGCAGCGGCACGGACTTGCCGAGCAGCTCCGACAGCCGCGCTGCCACCGGCGCGAGGCTGAGCGCCGCATCCTCCGCGCCCTCCTGCGGCCGCCCGAGGTGGGAGACGATGAACACACGCGCGTGCTGATCGAGCGCGTAACGGATGGTGGCGAGCGAGGCGCGGATGCGGGCATCGCTCATCACCACCCCATCCTGCACCGGCACGTTCAGATCCTCGCGGATCAGGACCCGCTTGTTGCGCAGGTCCGTGTCGGTCATGTGCCTGACATTCATGAAGCGCGCGACCACGCGAGCGTCGTGTCGATCATCCGGTTGGAGAAACCCCACTCATTGTCGTACCAGGCGCACACCTTCACCAGGTTGCCTTCGATCACCTTGGTGAGCGTGGCATCGAATATGGAGGAATGCGCGTCGTGATTGAAGTCGATCGACACCAGCGGCGCATCGTTGTAGGCCAGAATACCCTTCATCGGGCCGGCGGCCGCCTGCTGCAGTGCCTGGTTCACTTCCTCCACCGAGGTCGCGCGGCGTGCGCTGAAGGTGAGATCGACCAGCGAGACATTGATGGTCGGCACCCGCACGGCGAAGCCATCGAGCTTGCCCTTGAGCTCCGGCAGCACCAGTCCTACCGCCGCGGCAGCACCGGTCTTGGTGGGGATCTGCGACATGGTCGCCGAGCGGGCGCGGCGCAGGTCGGGATGGTAGACGTCGGTGAGCACCTGATCGTTGGTGTAGGCATGGATGGTGGTCATGATTCCGGCGGCGATGCCCACCTTGTCGTGCAGCACCTTGGCCACCGGTGCCAGGCAGTTGGTGGTGCAGGAGGCGTTGGAGATGACGGTGTAGTCGCGCCGCAGCGTGCGATCGTTCACGCCGTAGACGATGGTGGCGTCGACGTCCTCGCCGCCCGGCGCGGAAATCACCACCTTCTTGGCCCCACCCTTCAAATGCGCACCCGCCTTGGCCTTGCTGGTGAAGAGCCCGGTGCACTCGAGCACGTACTCGACCCCGACATCACCCCAGGGAAGCTTGGCGGGGTCGCGCTCGGCAAAGACGCGGATACGGTCGCCGTTGACCACCATGTGCTCGCCATCGACCTTGACCTCACCGTCGAAGCGGCCGTGCACCGTGTCGAAGCGGGTCAGGTGAGCATTGGTCTTCGGGTCGCACAGGTCATTGAGCGCGACGATCTTGACCTCCCCGCCGCGCTTGCCCTCATACAAGGCGCGCAGCACGTTGCGCCCGATGCGCCCATAGCCATTGATGCCAACCCTGATCGTCATGCGTCCTCCAGCAATGAGCTCAGCTCTTTCACAATATTATCGGCGGTGAAGCCGAAATGGGCCAAAACCTCTGCGCCCTTGCCGGAAGCGCCGAAGCGGTCGATGCCGATGACACGCCCGTCGGTACCGACGTAACGCCACCAGCTCTGGCGGGCGGCCGCCTCCACCGCGAGCCGCCGGGTCACCGCAGGCGGCAGCACGGAATCGCGGTAGGGCTCGTCCTGGGCATCGAACACCTCGGTCGAGGGCATGGAGACCAGGCGCACCCGCCGCCCCGAGCCGTTCAGCGAGTTGACTGCCTGTGCGGCGATGCCCACCTCCGAGCCGGTGGCGATCACCAGCGCCTCCGGCACCCCCGGGCACTCGATCAGCACGTAGCCGCCGCGGCGGATGCTCTCGAGCTGCTCCGGTGTGCGTGGCTGCTGAGGCAGGGCCTGGCGGCTGAGCACCAGCGCCGTCGGTCCGTGGCGCTCGATGGCGAGTGGCCAGGCGACCGCGGTCTCAGCCGCATCGCAGGGCCGCCACAGGTGCATGTTGGGTATGGCGCGCAGACTCGCGAGGTGCTCGATCGGCTGGTGCGTCGGGCCGTCCTCGCCGAGTCCGATGGAGTCGTGCGTGTACACCAGCACGACGTGCGCGCTAGTCAGGCAGGCGAGGCGCACCGCGTTGCGCGCGTAGTCCGAGAACACCAGGAATGTGCCACCGTAAGGGATGAGGCCGCCGTGGAGCGCAATGCCGTTCATCGCCGCGGTCATGCCGAATTCACGGACCCCGTAGTGCAGGTAGTTGCCGTCCGCCTCGCCGGGCTTGAGGATCACCGCGCCCTTGAACAGGGTGTTGTTGGATGGCGTCAGATCCGCCGACCCGCCGAAGATCTCCGGCAGCGCGGGTCCGATGATGTTGAGCGCGGCCTGCGAGGAAGCCCGCGTCGCCTGCGGCGCGCTCTGCTTGCCGAGCTCGTGGCGGACCTGCGCCGCGATCTCGGGCCAGCGCGCCGGCAGCGCACCAAGCATGCGCCGCTGGAACTCGCGCGCCAGGTCCGGGAAAGCCTCGCTGTAGCGCGCGAGCAGCGCGCGCCAGGCAGCCTCGTCGGCCGCGCCCTGCTTGCGGTGGTCCCAGGCGGCGCGGATCTCCGCCGGTACCTCGAAGGCAGGGTACGACCAATTCAGGGTCTTGCGCGCCTTGGCCACCTCATCCGTGCCCAGCGCCTCGCCGTGCGCCTCCTTGGTGCCCTGCTTGTCGGGCGCGCCGTAACCGATGATGGTCTTGCAGTCGATGAGCGAGGGGCGTGAGGTTTCCGCGCGCGCCGCTTCGATCGCGCGCGTCACCGCTGCGGCATCGAGGCCATCGACGTTTGGCACCACGTGCCAGCCGTAGGCGGCGAAGCGCTCCGGCGTGTTGTCGCTGAACCAGCCCGCGACCTTGCCATCGATCGAGATGCCATTGTCGTCATAGAAGACGATCAGCTTGCCGAGTCCGAGCGTGCCGGCGAGCGAGCAGGCCTCGTGCGACACGCCCTCCATCAGGCAGCCATCGCCGCAAAAGCACCAGGTGTAGTGGTCGACGATGTTGAAGCCGTCGCGGTTGAATTGGCTGGCGAGCAGTCGCTCGGCGAGCGCCATGCCGACGGCGTTGGCGAGTCCCTGCCCGAGCGGCCCGGTGGTCGTCTCGATGCCGAGCTCCGGATCGTGCTCCGGATGACCGGGGGTGCGGCTGCCGAGCTGACGGAAACCCCTGATGTCATCCAGTGTCATTGCATAGCCGGTGAGGTACAACGCCGAGTACAGCAACATCGAGCCGTGCCCATTCGAGAGCACGAAGCGATCGCGGTTCTCCCACAGCGGGTTCGCGGGGTTGTAGCGCATGAAGTCCGACCACAGCACCTGCGCGATGTCGGCCATACCCATCGGCATGCCCGGATGTCCGGAGTTGGCGCGCTGCACAGCGTCCATGGAGAGCGCACGGATGGCGTTGGCGAGTTCGCGGCGTGTAGTCATGCGGGGCCTCGGCAAGGGCTAGTGCCGCGCCTGCGGTCAGGCAAGCGGGGCTGCAGGGGCGCGCATTGTCCATCACTCCCGGCCGTTGCTCAATCACGCGGCGCGGCCTGGCGGCTGCGACCTGGCGCACGTCCGTGTGTGCCGTGAGCTGCGCACGCTGTCGCCGCGCAGCGCCACGCGACTTAAGTTCCACCGCTTGCGGCGGCAGCGCGCGCACTGCTTCACATTCTCCATAATCGCGCTCAGGTGAAGCGGCGCACGCGTCCCGCTGCGGCACGCCCACGGACGACTTGGTTCACTGCGGGCAGCGGGCGGCTCTGCTACGCTGCATTCATGAGCGTGCTGCGTCTCATTCAATTCACCGACCCGCACCTGTACAGCAGCGAGAACGAGTCGCTGCGCGGTGTCCCCACTCTGCCCGCGCTCAGGGCAGCGCTTGCCCACGCGCGCGCGCGCGACTGGCCACCGGATGCGCTGCTCGTCACGGGAGACATCGTGCAGGACGATGCGGGTGGCTACGCGCACTTTCGCCAGATCCTCGGCGGACTCGGGCTCCCGGTCCTGTGTCTGCCCGGCAACCATGACGAGCCCGTGGCCATGCGCCGAGAGCTCGCGCGTGCGCCGTTCGTGCTCGATGAGTTCGTCGATCTTGGCCGCTGGCGCATCGTGCTGGTCGACAGCTGCATCCCCGGGGCCGCCAGCGGCGCGGTGAGTGCAGCCGGCCTGGCTGCGCTCGAGCGCGCCCTCGCGGGAGCGGGAACGCGGCATTGCATGGTCTGCCTGCACCATCACCCGGTGCCGATGGCGAGCCGCTGGCTCGATCGGGTCGGGCTCACCAACGGAGCGGAGTTTCTGCATGCGATCGATGCGCACCACAACGTGCGCGCGATCGTCTGGGGTCACGTGCATCAGAGCTACGACGCGCTGCGCAAGGGCGTACGGCTGCTCGCAACACCCTCGACCTGCGCACAGTTCCTGCCGCATGCCGATGAGTTCGCGGTAGACCCGCGACCGCCGGCATATCGTACGTTCGAGCTGCGGGCGGACGGCTCGCTGCTCACGGAGGTCGTGTGGGTCGAACAACATTGCGGTGGCTCCTCGCGCTCGGCCTCTTCGGCTGCCTGACCGCGCATGCCGCGAGCCCGGTCTGGGCAGTACGCGGCGCACACAACATCGTCTACCTCGCCGGCTCGGTCCACATGCTGCCGGC
>JAFAVO010000068.1 GCA_019242385.1 Gammaproteobacteria bacterium
AACGTGGAGAACCGTACGCTGCTCGCCGCCTGCAAGGACTTTCATCTGGTGCGCTTTCACAACTGCCCCGAGTTCGTGAGCACACCCGGCGAGGGCGTGCTGGCCTTCGACGACCAGGGCATCATCACTGGAGCCAACCGCGCCGCCCTGAAGCTCCTTGGCGAGCGCGATCACGGATCACTGTGCGGCCAGCCGGTGGACCGGGTACTCGACACCAGTCTGGCGGTGCTGATGCGCCTCGCGGAGCACCGCGGTTATCTCGCCGAGCCGCTGGGTCCAAAGGCTGCGAGCCGCCGCTGGTTCGCCAGCGTGCACGGCCGCGTGCAGCCGCGGCGCACTGCCGAGGTGGCACCGGCCAGCGTGCCCGCCAACGGCACTGCCGGCGGGCCCGCCCCGCGGGGTGCGCTCGAATGCCTGTATTCGGCCGATCCGACCATGCGCCACAACGTCGAGGTGCTGCGGCGCGTGATCGACCGGGATATCTCGGTGCTGCTGCTCGGCGAGACCGGAACCGGCAAGGGCTACTGTGCGCGCGCCATTCACAACGCCAGCAATCGTGCGGACAAGCCGTTCGTGACGGTCAACTGCGCCGCCATCCCCGAGACGCTGATCGAGAGCGAGCTGTTCGGTCACAAGCCGGGCGCATTCACCGGCGCCACGCGCGAAGGTGGCATGGGCAGGATCGCGCAGGCGAACGGCGGCACGCTGTTCCTGGATGAGATCGGCGACATGCCGGTAGCGCTGCAGGCGCGGCTGCTGAACGTGATCGAGGATCGCGAGGTCATGCCGCTCGGGGGCAACAAGGTCGTCAGTGTCGATGTGCGGGTGATCAGCGCCACCCAACACCACCCGCTCGACATGATCGCCAAGGGACAGTTCCGCGAGGATCTGTATTACCGCCTCAATGGCATCACGGTGTGTCTGCCCTCGGTGCGCCAGCGCACCGATATCGCGGAGCTGATCCGCAAGCTGCTCAACAACGAGGCCGAGGGGGCGCAGCTCGAGATCGAGCCGGCACTGCTCGAGCGGCTGGTGCGCCACTCCTGGCCGGGCAACGTGCGGCAGCTGCGCAACGTGCTGCGCACCATGCTGGCGCTGCGCAGCTGCGACCGGCTGACGCTCGCCGACTTCAACGAGCGCTGGCTGGATGGCGGCGCGGCCGACACTGCGCACGCACCGGCCTCCGCACCAGAGGCCGAGTCCGGCAGCATGTTGAGCGAGGCGGAGCGCAACGCGCTGCGCCGCACCCTGGAGATGTGCGAGTGGAACGTCAGCGCCGCGGCGGCGCGGCTGCACATCAGTCGCCGGACCATCTACCGCAAACTTCATCGACACGGACTGCTGCGCCACGCCCACAACCTCGGGGCGGATCTGCAGCGCTCCGAATGAGCTCCACCCGGAGCTCTAGACGTCGCGTACAACCCAGAGGCGAGGCAGGACTACGATGGCAATCAAGATTCACCCGATGGTGGATGACGGAGTCAAGAAGGGCACGCCGGGCTTTGCCGGGGGCACGCTCACCTGCAAGTGCAGCAGCAACCCGGTGACCGTGCGGATCGGCTCGAACGTGGCGTTCAATCACGCCTGCGGCTGCACCAAGTGCTGGAAGCCGCAGGGCGCGCTGTTCTCCGTCGTCGGGGTCGCAGGGCGTGACAAGGTGTCCGTGACCGGCAACGGCAACAAGCTGAAGATCGTGGACGAGAAGGCTCCCATCCAGCGCTATGCCTGCACCGGCTGCGGGGTGCACATGTACGGCCGTATCGAGAACAAGGCGCACCCGTTCTACGGGTTCGACTTCTTCCACACCGAGCTGTCGAAGGATCAGGGGTGGGAGGAGCCGCGTTTTGCGGCCTTCGTGTCCTCGATCATCGAATCCGGCACCAAGCCCGAGCAGATGGCAGCCGTGCGTTCCCGGCTGAAGGAGCTCGGTCTCGAGCCCTACGACTGCCTATCCCCGGCGCTCATGGACCTCATCGCCACGCACACGGCAAAGGCCAAGGGCGTGCTCGCGTAGCAGTGCCGGTGAACCAGATAGCCCCGCGCTGATGGCGGGGCTCTGCTTCGGAGTCGCAACCGCTTCCGAATGAGGAAGGCTGTCAGCCATGAAAACACGTGCCGCCATTGCTCACGCCGCCGGCAAACCGCTGGAGATCGCTACCGTCGAGCTCGACGGCCCGAAAGCCGGCGAGGTGCTGGTGGAGCTGAAGGCCACCGGTATCTGTCACACGGATGAGTTCACCCGCTCGGGTGGCGATCCCGAAGGCCTGTTCCCTTCGATTCTCGGACACGAGGGCGCAGGGATCGTGGTCGATGTGGGCCCGGGCGTCACCTCGGTGAAGAAGGGCGATCACGTCATCCCGCTCTACACGCCGGAGTGCCGGCAGTGCAAGAGCTGTCTGTCGCGCAAGACCAATCTGTGCACCGCCATCCGCGCGACCCAGGGGAAAGGCGTCATGCCCGATGGCACGAGCCGCTTTCACCTCGGCAAGGACATGATCTACCACTACATGGGCTGCTCGACCTTCTCGAACTTCACGGTGCTGCCGGAGATCGCGGTGGCGAAGATCCGCGAGGACGCGCCCTTCGACAAGGTGTGCTACATCGGCTGCGGGGTCACCACCGGGATCGGCGCGGTGATCAACACCGCCAAGGTGGAGCCGGGCGCCAACGTCGTGGTGTTCGGTCTCGGCGGCATTGGCCTGAACGTGGTGCAGGGCGCACGCCTTGCGGGCGCCAACAAGATCGTCGGCGTCGATCTCAATCCGGGTCGCAAGGCGCTCGGTGAGCGCTTCGGCATGACGCACTTCGTCAATCCCAAGGAGGTCGAAGGAGACCTGGTGGCGCACCTCGTGAGCGTGACCGACGGTGGCGCGGACTACAGCTTCGAGTGCGTCGGCAACGTCAACCTCATGCGCCAGGCGCTCGAGTGCTGCCATCGCGGCTGGGGCGTGTCGGTCATCATTGGCGTCGCCGGTGCGGGTCAGGAGATCAAGACACGGTCCTTCCAGCTGGTCACCGGCCGCGTGTGGAAGGGCACCGCATTCGGTGGCGCGCGCGGGCGCACCGATGTGCCGAAGATCGTCGACTGGTACATGGACAAGAAGATCCAGATCGACCCGCTCATCACACATACGATGCCGCTCGAGAAGATCAACGACGCATTCGATCTGATGCACGCCGGGACCTCGATCCGCAGCGTGGTCCTCTACTGATTTCCCTCGAGCTGACACCGCTGGCTTGAGCCGGTCCGACGTCCGGTCCTCACCGGCGGTGTTATCTTGTGCGCACACCCGCGACACCGGAGCCATTGCATGAGCATCACACCTGCAGGCAGCGCTCGCTGCGCCCTTGCGCCCCTTGGCGTCCTCGCGGCGATGAGTCTGCTGCCGGGGTCGCTGGTTCCGGCGGCTGCCGCTGACCGGCTGTACGTCTCCGACGAGACCGGCGGCAACGTGGTCATCGTCGATCCGGAGCAGCAGCGCGTCGTGGCGCGTATCCCCGTCGGCAAGCGACCGCGGGGGATTCAGCTCTCCCCGGACCACCGCAAGGTGTACGTGGCGCTGTCGGGCAACCCCATCGGCGGCCCGAACGTGGATGAATCCAAGTTGCCGCCCCCGGACCGCCGCTACGACGGGATCGGAGTGGTGGACCTGGCCTCGCAAAAGCTGACCGAGACCTATCAGAGTGGTGCGGACCCGGAGACTTTCGCGCTGTCACATGACGGCAAGACCCTGTACGTATCCAATGAGGATTCGGGGCAGATGTCTGCGGTCGATCTCACCACCGGCAAGGTGCGTGCCACCGTCGCCGTGGGCGCGGAGCCGGAGGGTGTCGCGGTAAGCGCCGACGATCGCATCGTGTATGTGACCTGCGAGACCTCCAATAACATCTACGTGGTCGACGCCCACGGCATGAAGGTGCTCGCGCAGATGCCCAGCGGTAAGCGACCGCGCGCGATTTACCTCGCCAGCCAGACCCGCCGTGGTTACGCCACCGACGAATTTGCCGGGGCGTTGACGGTCTTCGACACGCAGGATTTCAAGGTCGTGGGCACGATCAACCTCGGTGATCCGGGACTCGTTCGGCCGATGGGCATCGCCTCGGCCGATGGCCGCACGCTGTATGTCACTACGGGTCGCTTCGGTGCGCTGCTCGGGGTCGATCCGCAGGCCGAAAAGGTCGTGCAGACCGTCGAGAAGGTCGGGCAGCGTCCCTGGGGCCTCGCTCTGAGCGGCGACGGATCCAAGGCCTATACGGCCAACGGTCCCTCGGGTGATGTATCGGTCATCGACCTGCGCTCGGGCCGCGTAGAGTCGCGCATCCAGGTGGGGGGAAGCCCCTGGGGCATCGTTGCGGCTCCATCGACGGCGGCGGTCGCAGACGGCAGGCATCAGGCGGCGCCGGAGGAGGGCATCTGGAAGGCGGTCGTGCCCCCGAGCGCAATGCACGGCGCGTTCGACGGTGATGACCCCATCGGTCTGGCCGCCGGAGTGAGGATCAAGGCCGACTGCTCGATCAACTGGGTGGATCCCGATACCGGGCAGTTGTACTGCTTCTCGAGCGCGACCTCGCTGGTGGTGTTTCTCGATGCGCCTCACGCCTACCTGGAGAGCGCACGCGCGCAGTGGCAGCGCCTCGGCGGCAGTGGGTGAGACTCAGGGGACGACGTGGGAGGTGCCGAGGTCCTTCCACTCGTAGCGCGGCACCTGCACCCACTGGCCGTTCTTGAGCTCCGGCACCTTGTGTACCCGGCTCTGCTCGACCGTCATCACCCCGTCCTTGTCCGTGATCCAGAAGTCGACGTCGTAGATCTGGTCCTTGGTGCCGACCGCCCGAAAGTCGGTGCAGGCGAAGTAGTGCCCGTTGTCATCGAGCTGGCGCACGGGCTGGTGGGTGTCGATGAACTGCAGGTCGAGCACCTTGCCGGTCTTGTCGTCCTTCAGCTGGAAGACGCCGTGGTTCTTGGCCTGCTGCGTGAGAACTCCGTGCTCGACGGCGGACATCACTTCCCAACCGCGCTTGTTGGCCATGTGGCCCGGGTGCTCGGAGGCCGGGATCCACCACCACGGCACGGGTGAGCGCGCCGTCAGTACCCAGTTGCCATCGGCCTTGACCGGCTCCTTGTAGATGCGCGTCTCCTGGATCCGCAGCTGACCGTCAGCCGGCACCACCCAGAAATCGATCAGGTAGCGCCGGGCCGCATCGGCCTGATCGTGGAATTTCACGTCCGGGAAGAACCCGTAGCCATCGATGGTGCGTGTGAAGTCGACATCATCGAAGACGAGCTTCAGCTGCTCGCCGTTGAGCGGATCCTCGAGCGGGAACACGCCGTTGTTCGCCTTCACCTTCTCCTCGATGGTCTTCCTGACCAGCGACTCCGCGTCGCTGCTGGTGAACTCCTGCATCGCCTTCTCGGTGGACTCGACGCTGGCGGCGGCCACGAACTCGCGCGCCTTCTGCAGATTGCCGCTCGGGTCCTGGAGGAAGCTCTTCTTCGCAGCCTCGTTGCTGAAGCAGTAGGTCTTGCCGTCCTTGTCGGTCCAGGTGATGGCGCAGTTGGTTGCGACGTGCTGGCCCTGTGCCAGTCCTTCGACGCACTCGCCGCCGAATTGTGGGTTGGATACCGCCGGATCGGCCGCCATGGCGTACGCGAGCGGCAAGCTCAGGAGCACCCCCAGCATCAGCGCACGTCGCAGCAACGACACCATGGCGCAGCATCCTACTCCCCCGGCGCGCGGGCTGCGCGCGCGGGACACGCGCTCGCGCCGGCGCACAGCTCGGACGCGAGCTGTGCGCGCCACAGCCGGGCGATGGCGCCAGTCGCCCAACTCGCTGGGCCACGACTCGGCCGCCGGGCAGAGCGTCGACGATGGCGCCCGCGCCGCTGCGCGGGTCAGTGCAGCTGCAGGCGTAATCCGGCCCAGATTCCCAGCGGCGGCGCCGGGGACACCGCGTTCTCGTTGGTCCAGTTGGCGGGATTCGGAATGAAGGAGCCGTCCGGGTTGAAGGCGCTGCTGCGGAGGAATCCGGCGCTGGTGTAGTGCCGGTCGAAGAGGTTGGTGAGGCGCGCGAAGACCTCCGCACGCTCGCTGATGCGGAAAGTCGCGTGCAGATTCGCCACCACATAACCTGGGATCCAGCCGCTGCCGGCGATGTAGGCGCCGGCGGCGTTGGCCGCGCCGGCCTGATTGGCGTTGTTCTCGTTGCCGTGCAGGTAGGAGCCGGAGGCGGCGACCACATTGCCGCCGATGTTCCAGCGCTCGCCGAGCTGGTACTCGAGGATCAGGCGCCCGTTGTGGCGCGGCGTGAGGGGGATGCGGTCGCCGGGGTGGACGAGGATGTCGCCGTTGGCATCGGCGGTGCTGTTGGCTGCCGCGTTGACCGTGAAGCTCGACTGAAAGGTCGCATCGACCAGGCTGTACATCAGTTGCCAGTGGAAGCCGCCCTCGCGGCCGCCGAGCGCGAGGTCGAGTCCCTGACGGCGCGTGTTGCCGACGTTGGCGAAATAGCCGGCGTTGGTTGCGGCGGCGACGAACTGAATGTCGTTGCTGTTGACGGTGCGAAATGCGTCGGCGCTCCACACCAGCTTCTGCCCGGGCAGGCTGCCGCGCACGCCCGTCTCGGCGGTGCGTGCCACCACCTGCTCCAGTGCCGGGTCGCTGGCGAAGTCGTTGGGCAGTCCGCACGGCACCGCCGGATCGGCGCAGCCGAGCTCGATGACCGTGGGCGCACGGCTCGCCTCGTTGTAGTCGGCGTAGAAGGTGAGGTTCTCGCTCGGTGTCACGGTGAAGCCGAACGCCGGATTGGCACGGCTGAAGGTGTGATCGCCGCTGAGCGGGCGGGCCTGATCGAATCCGGCCCCGTAGTCGGCAATGTCGCTGTCGATGCTGTAACCCTGGAGAGTCTCGGTGTTGCGGTTGTAGCGCAGCGAGAAGCTCAGATGCAGCAGCGCGGTCGGCGACAGGGTGTCGGTGGCGTACACCCCGTAGAGGCGGTTGTCACCGCTCAGCGAAATGACCGTCTGATTGTTGAACGGGCTGTCCTCGTAGATGAGCCTGCGCTCGGCGGAGAGTTGCCCGTACTGGAAGGACTGGGTGAAGGTGCTGCTCGAGTCGTTGTAATCGATGCCGAGAATCGCCTGGTTGTTCCAGTCAAGGAGCTGGTGCGAGTCGGTGAGCTGCAGCCCAAAGCCCGCGTTGCGCTGCCTGACATTGCCGGTGGCGTTCTGGCCGGGTGCGCACCAGGTGAGCTGCGCGCGGCTCGCCGCCGGGACGCTGCAATCGAAGGGCGGACCGCTGTAGCCGGGGTCGAGGTAGCTGTCGTTGACGTTGCCGTTGACGGTGTCGGTGACCAGATGACGGTAGTAGAGGTTGCCCGACAGCAGCAGCTTCGGGCTGAGGAACTGCGTGCCGGTCAGGTTGACGAAGTGCAGCAGGTTCCCGGTGAAGTCGGGTGTGTAGCTCGTCTCACGGCGGTAATCGAGCATGCTCTGCGGTACCGCGCCGTTGCCATAGAGGCTCGTGTCCGCATAGGTATAGCTGAGGTCGAGATCGGTCTGCTCGTTCTGCCAGCCGACCTTGCCGAACGCCTGCCACACGCGGGTCGGCGAGAAGTCACGCCAGCCGGTCTCATCGAAGTAGCTGCCGGTGAGAAAATAGTCGAAGTTGCCGAGCTCACCGCCGCTCGTGCCCTCGAAGGAGCGGCGGCCGAAGGACCCGCCATAGGCCTCGAGCTCGGTGCCGGGGTTGTCGTGCCCGCTCTTGGTGCGGACCGACAGCGCGCCGCCGAGGGTGTTGAGGCCGAACACCGGATTGGAGCCCGACATCAGCGTGACCGTCGAGATCGCCGACTGCGGAATCAGATCCCAGTTGACGGTGTCGCCGAAGGACTCATTCACGCGCACGCCATCGACGTACACCGAGAGCCCCACGGGCGTGCCGAGCAGCGGCGAAGCCGTGAAGCCGTGATAATTGATGTCGAGCTGAAATGGGTTGGCGGCGCTCTCATTGACATTGACGCCGCTGAAGTTGTTGTTGAGGTAGTCGGCGAGCTCGAGGCTCGACTGACGGCGCATGTCGGCGCTGTCGCCGGTCTGGACGTTGGAAGGTATCTGGTTGAGCGGCAGACCGAGGCCGGGGAGCGGCGTGTTGGCGATGACGGTGATCTGCGGCAGCTCCTGGGCGGCGGCCGGATTCGCCGCAGGCGCGGGCGCGGCATCGGCGGCCGCCGCGAGCGCCGGCAGCGCCGTGCCGGCGACGCAGATCAGGGTCCGCAGCTGCAGAGTCGCACTCGAATGTACCATCAGGCTTCCGGGAGTTGAGTGTAGGGAGCAGGTGCCGAGTCCGTCCAGATGATTCCGGGCGCGGCTGCGTGCTACCGTTGCGTCCCACACCTGAGCGGGGCACGACGGTGAGCGCATTCTCCGGGATCGCAAGATTCTGCGGCTCTAGCGCAGCGTTTGCGCTGGCCGGCGCGGCGCTCGCGCAGAGCCCGGCGGTCCCCGATGCGGTCGGGCAGGCGGCGCAGCGCTATATCACGCGCGCGGCGCTGGTGGCGCCGATCCGTTTCCTGTCGTCCGATCTGCTCGAGGGTCGCGGACCGGGCACACGCGGCGATGAGCTCGCACGCCTGTACCTGCAGACGCGGCTCGAAGGCATGGGCTACCACCCTGCCTTCCCCAATGGCGCCTGGCAGCAGCCCTTCGACATCGTTGGCATCAAGGGGCAGTTCCCGAAGAGCTGGAGCTTTCAGGGCCGCGGCGAGCGGGTCGATCTCAGCTGGCGCGAGGACTACGTTGCGGTCAGCGGGCTGCAGCAGGAAAGCGTGGGCATCGAGGATGCCGAGCTGGTGTTCGTCGGTTACGGCATCCAGGCGCCGGAGTTTCACTGGGACGACTTCAAGGGCGTGAACCTCACGGGGAAGATCCTCGTGATGATGAACAACGATCCCGACTGGGATCCGAACCTGTTCGCCGGCCGGCGGCGGCTCTACTACGGGCGCTGGGATTACAAGTACGAAAGTGCCGCGCGCCAGGGAGCGGCCGGCGCCATCATCATCCATACGACTCCCTCGGCAGGCTATCCGTGGCAGGTGGTGCAGAGCTCCTGGGGCGGGGAGCAGTTCGCGCTGCCGGCCGGCAGCGAGCCGCCCCTGCGCATCAAGGCCTGGGCGACCGAGGATGCGGTGCGGCGGCTGCTGCAGTCGAGCGGTCACGACCTCGACAAGCTGCGCACGGCGGCCCGCTCGCGCGAGTTCCGTCCCGTGGCGCTCGGCATTCGCACCTCGCTCAGCTTCACGAACCGCCTCTCCCACGTGCAGACCGCGAACGTCGGTGGGGTGTTGTCCGGCAGTGATCCGAAGCTGGCGCCGCAGGTGGTGGTGCTCTCGGCGCATCACGATCACTTCGGCATCGGCGAACCCGATGCGAGCGGCGATCGTGTCTATCACGGCGCGGTCGACAATGCCTCCGGCTGCGCGCAGGTACTGGCGATCGCGCAGGCGTTTGCCGGCCTGCCCGAGCGGCCGCGGCGCTCGGTGCTCGCGCTGTTCGTTGCCGGCGAGGAGCGCGGCCTGCTCGGCTCGAAGTACTACGCCGAGCATCCGAGCTTTGCCGCCGGGCGGATCGCCGCGGACATCAACATCGATGGCGGCAACATTTTCGGCCGCACGCGCGATGCCACCTCGATCGCGCTCGGCAAGTCCTCGCTGGATGAGATCGCCGCGCGCGTCGCGGCCAGTCAGGGGCGGGTGGTCAAGGGTGATCAGTTCCCCGACCGGGGCTATTACTATCGCTCCGACCAGTTCTCCTTCGCGCGTATCGGCGTCCCGGCACTGTTCTTCGATGACGGCACCGATTTCATTGGCCGGCCGCCGGATTGGGGACGGCAGCAGATCGAGCAGTGGGAGCTGAAGAAATACCATCAGCCCTCCGACCGCCTGGAGGACAACTGGAACTTCGACGGCATGATCGAAGATGCACAGCTCGCCATGATGTCCGCGTGGCTGGTCGCGCAGGCGGATGCCATGCCCACCTGGAAGCCGGGCGATGAGTTCGAGGCGGCACGCAAGCGCGCGCTCGCCGCCGCGGGCGGTTCATAAGCCCACGCAAACACGAGGCACCTCGGAGGAGCCATATGTTCGAGCATCTTGCCGCGGTCGTGCCCGACCCCATTCTCGGCCTGATGACGGCATTCCGGGCCGACCCGGATCCGCACAAGGTCGATCTGGGCGTCGGGGTCTACCGCGATGAGCACGGCAACACTCCGGTGCTGCAGTCGGTGCGGGCGGCCGAGAGCGCGCTGATCGCGCAGCAGACGACCAAGACCTACGTCGGGCCCGCGGGCAACGTGGCATTCAACCAGTCGATGGAGCAGCTCGTGCTCGGGGCGCGCCATCCCACGCTTGCCGCCGGCCGGGTACGCAGCGTGCAGACCCC
>JAFAVO010000099.1 GCA_019242385.1 Gammaproteobacteria bacterium
CGCGCTGTGCGCGGCGAGCAGCAAGCCGACAGCCAGTGCCACGGTGCTCGCCAGTGTTGACCGGATTGCGCTACTCATCGACTGACTGACAGTATTCACACGGTGCGCTGCAGGCTGCAACCGCAGACCTTCGTGTAGACTCCCAACATGAGCTACCGGACCGCCGCAGCAGCGGCCACCATCGCCGCGCTCTGCGCCTTCGCCGCACCCGCGGCGGATACCGGCGGCCGCGGACTCGACTTCGCCGGCATCGACCGCTCCGTGGCCCCCGGCGATGATTTCTTCCGCTTCGCGAACGGCAAATGGTTCGCGACAACCGAGATCCCGCCGGATCGCTCCTCCTGGGGCACCGGAGCGGAGCTCGATGAGCTCACCGTGAGGCGCACGGACGAGCTGATTCGCGCGGCGGACGCCTCCGCCGCCCCCGGCTCCGAGGCGCGCAAGATCGGTGACTACTACGCGAGCTACATGGATGCGGCCCACATCGAGCAGCTGGGCCTCGTCCCGCTCGTGCCGCAGCTGAAAAAGATCAACGCGATCGGCTCTGGCGCCGCGCTCGCCCAGGTCCTTGGCAGCACCGTGCGCTCGGACGTGGACGTTCTCAACAACACCAATCTCCACACGCCCAACATCTTCGGACTGTGGGTGGCGCAGGACCTGACCGATCCGACGCATTACTCGCCCTTCCTTCTCCAGGGCGGGCTCGGCATGCCCGACCGCGACTACTACCTCAACCCGTCGCAGAAAATGGCGGAGGTCCGCGCTGCGTACCAGACGCACATCGCCACGGTGCTCTCGCTGGCGCACATCTCCGCCGCCGGGGAGAAGGCCAAGGCCATCTTCGAGCTCGAGCGCCGCATCGCCGAGGTGCACGCGAGCCGGGCGGAGTCCGAGGAGGTGCTCAAGGGCAACAATCACTGGAGCGCAGCGGAATTCTCCCAGCGCGCACCCGGGCTCGACTGGCCGGCGTTTTTCGCCGGCGCCGGGCTCGCGCAGCAGCGCGAGTTCGTCGTATGGCAGCCGGGCGCGGTAACCGGAATCTCCGCACTGGCCGCGAGCGTCGCGCTCGAGACCTGGAAGGACTACCTGCGCTTTCATCTCATCGAGGGCATGAGCGGTTACCTGCCGAAGGCCTTCCTCGCCGAGCAGTTCGCCTTCCACCAACACGTGCTCTCCGGCACTCCCGAGCAGGAAGCGCGCTGGAAGCGTGCGGTCGCCGAGACCAACGACGCACTCGGCGAGGCGGTCGGCAAGCTCTACGTGGCGAAGTACTTCCCCCCGGCGGAGAAAGCGCGCGCAGAGGCGATGGTGCGCAATCTCCTTGCCGCCTTCGCCACGCGCATCGACCGGCTCGAATGGATGGCCCCTGCGACCCGCACCAAGGCGAAAGAGAAGCTCACCGCGCTCAAAGTGGGTGTGGGGTATCCGGATCGCTGGCGGGACTACTCGGGCCTCGAGGTGGTGCGCGGCGATGCTTTCGGCAACGCACGCCGCGCGCAGCTCTTCGACTATCAGTACAACGTGGGCAAGCTCGGGCAACCGGTCGACCGCGGCGAGTGGGTGATGAACCCGCAGCTCGTCAATGCGGTGAATCTGCCGGCCATGAACGCGCTCAATTTTCCCGCAGCCATGCTGCAGCCGCCGTTCTTCGACCCGCAGCGCGATCCGGTGATGGACTACGGCTCGATCGGCGCAGTCATCGGCCACGAGATCAGTCACAGCTTCGATGACCAGGGCGCGCTCTTCGATGCGAGTGGCAAGCTGCAGAACTGGTGGACCAGGGAAGACTTCGCGCACTTCCAGGCCGCCGGCGAGCGCCTCGTCGCGCAGTTCAACGCCTATCACCCCTTCCCGGACATCAGTGTCAACGGTCGCCAGACCTTGAGTGAGAACATCGCCGATGTGGCCGGACTCGCGGCTTCTCTCGATGCCTGGCACCTCAGCCGCCACGGGGCGCCGGTGCCCTCCGTGGCAGGCTTCAGCGGTGACCAGCTTTTCTTCCTGAGCTTCGGTCAGACCTGGCGGCGCAAGGTGCGCGAGGCAGCGCTGCGGCGCCAGATCGTTACCGACGGGCACGCCCCCGCGGAGTACCGCGCCGACACCGTGCGCAACCTCGATGCCTGGTACGAGGCCTTCAAGGTCGTCCCCGGACAGAAGCTGTATCTGGCCCCCGCCGATCGCGTACGCGTCTGGTAGTTGTCTAGCGCGCCTTCAGCTGCGCGAAATACACACGCGTCTCGTACGGGAAGACGATGGTGCCGGCCTTCTGGTGACGCTCGAAGAGCCGGCGCAATCCTTCGAGCATGGGCTCATGCTCCGGATCGCCCCGCTCGGGCGCATAAGAAGACGACAGGAGGCGGCCCTCGAGCCCCGCGTAATCGAGCGTCTGGTGATTCGGAAAGCGCGCCACCTGCATCGCCGGACCGAGGAACGCGCGCATGCTCGGCTCATCCGCGCGGCGGTCGGCGATCGCTGAGTAATCGCGTGCATGCCGGCGCAGC
>JAFAVO010000214.1 GCA_019242385.1 Gammaproteobacteria bacterium
GCGGTTCGGCGATGAGCGCGACGCGGGCGCCTTCATCGAGCCTACGATCATCCGCGGGCTCTCCGAGCAGGCACGCTGCGTCAAGGAGGAGATCTTCGGGCCGGTGTGTCACCTCGCACCATTCGATTCAGAGGAGCAGGCGGTGCAGCTCGCCAACGATACCCGCTACGGGCTCGCCGCGGCGCTCTGGACCTCGAGCCTGCAGCGCGCGCACCGGGTTGCGCGGCAGATGGAAGTCGGCATCACCTGGGTGAATGACTGGTTCCTGCGGGATCTGCGCACCCCCTTCGGCGGGGTGAAGCTTTCGGGCATCGGGCGCGAGGGAGGCGTGCACTCGCTCGCCTTCTTCTCCGAGCCGATGAACATCTGCGTGAAGCTCTGAGGCTTACCGATGCGCGCGCGACCAAACCGTGAGTCCCGTCCGCGGCAGAGCGCCGTTGTGCCGGGCAAAGCGCGGCCGCGCGGCAGCTTTCCGCATTTCCATCGCGCCGGCGATTTCATCTTCGTCTCGGGGACGAGCGCGCGGCGCGCCGACGATTCCATCGCCGGCGCCACGAGCGATGCGAGCGGCGGCACGCTGCTCGACATCCGCACCCAGACACGCGCGGTGCTCGAGAACATCCGCGACATCCTGGCGGCCGCCGGCGCCGGGCTCGCCGATCTCGTCGAGGTGAGCACCTTCCTGCGCGACATGGCGGACTTCTCCGCCTACAACGCGGTGTACGGCGAGTTCTTCGGCTGCGACGGGCCGGCACGAACCACGGTGGCGGTGGCCGCGCTGCCGCATCCGCAGCTGCTCATCGAAATCAAGGCGGTGGCTTACCGCCCGGCGCGGGCCGAGCGCCCTGTCACCAGGCCAAGGAGACGCCGATGAGAATGGTCGACATCCATTCGCACTTCCTGCCGCGCAGCTGGCCCGATCTCGCCGCGCGCTTCGGCGGGCCGGACTGGCCCTGGCTCAGACATACCGCGCCCGGCGAGGCGATGCTCATGGTCGGGGAGCGGGAGTTTCGCCCGGTGACCTCGGCGTGCTGGGACCCGGCGGTGCGGCTCGAGGCCATGGACCGCGACGGTGTGGAGGTGCAGATCATGTGTACCACGCCGTTGCTGTTCTGTTACGAGCGGCCGGCAGCGCAGGCGCTCGAATGCGCGCGCATCTTCAACGATGCCGCGCGCGAGATCTGTGCGGCCGCGCCGAGGCGCCTGAAGTCCCTGTGCCAGGTGCCGCTGCAGGACACCGAGCTCGCCTGCCGCGAGCTGAGCCGCGCGATGGCCGACGGTCACATCGGCGTGCACATCGGCAATCACGTCGGTGCGCGCGAGCTCAATGACGAGGGCCTCATCAGCTTCCTCCAGCACTGCGCCGCGGAGGGCGCCGCCGTGTTCGTGCATCCGTGGGACATGATGTCGCCCGAGCGCATGTCGAAATACATGCTGCCCTGGCTGGTAGCCATGCCGGCGGAAACCCAGCTCTCGATCCTCTGGCTGATACTGTCGGGCGCGTTCGAGCGGCTGCCGCGCTCCTTGAAGCTGTGCTTTGCGCACGGCGGTGGCAGCTTCCCTTACCTCATCGGCCGCATCGACAACGCCTGGCGTAACCGCGACATCGTGCGCGAAGACTGCCCGCGCCTGCCATCTTCCTACGTCGACCGGTTTCACGTCGATGCGGCGGTGTTCAGCACCGATGCGCTCGCCTTCCTGGTGAAGGTGATGGGCGAGGATCGCGTCATGCTCGGATCCGACTACCCCTATCCGCTCGGAGAGCAGCAGGTCGGCAGCCTGATCCGCTCGCATCCGACGCTGCCGGAGCGGACGCGCGCCAAGCTGCTGCACGGCAATGCGAGCCGTTTCTTCGCCCTGGAGCCGGCGCGCTCCGGCCGCAACCAGGAGGCGGCGCAGCAGGCGCGACGGCGGGCCTGACGGCGCAGCGCGCCGCGGTGCGGCCGGGCCCGCGCGCGTCTATGATCCCGCCCGCATGTCTTCGGCACGGCTCGAGCGTTGGATCACCCGCAGGTTCCGTCTGCGCCACGTCGAAATGATCGCCGAGGTCTACGACTGCCGCAGCGTCCTCAAAGCGTCCCGGCGCCTCAGCTTGAGCCAGCCCACCGTCACCAAGGCATTGCAGGACATCGAAAGCACCCTCGGTGTGCCGCTCTTCAAGCGCAGTAACCGCGGGCTCGAGCCGACTCCTTATGGGGAGATCTTCGCGCGGCACGCCAAGATCGTACTGGCGCAGCTGCGGCACGCGGCGGAGGAGCTGGAGAACCTGCGCGCCGGTTACAGCGGCAAGGTGACGGTCGGCACGCTGCTCGCGGCGACCGCCAGCATTCTTCCCGATGCCATCGCGCTTCTCAAAAAGGAGCGTCCGGGCGTCGCCGTGAGCGTCGTGGTCGGAACCTACGACATCCTGATGCCCTCGCTCCTGGTCGGCGATCTGGACATGGTGCTCGGCCGTCTGCCCGAGCAGGGGCGCAGCCGGGCGCTCATGTACGAGGAGTTCTACGCCGAGCCGGTGTGCCTGGTCGTGCGGCGCGGGCACCCGCTGTCGAGACGGCGGCGGCTCGGGCTGCGTGACCTCGGCAACGAGCCCTGGCTGCTGCCGCTGCCCGAGACCGCCCTGCGACGACAGGTCGAGCGGGCATTCCTCGACGCCAATGTGCCCCTGCCGCGCAACGTGATCGAATCGATCTCGATCCTCACCAATCGGGTGCTGCTGCGCAAATCAGACTGTATCGGCGTGATGCCCTATCACGTGGCGCTCGATGATGTGGAGCATGGGCTGCTCGCCATCCTGCCGGTCAAGCTGAAATCCATCGAGAGCCCGGTCGGCGCCATCCTGCGCGCGCCGGGCAACCTGCCACCGGCGGCGGGCGCGCTGCTCGAGTGCCTGCGCATCGCCGCACGGGATGTCCCTTCGCCGCGGCTAAATCGCTGACCCCCCAATCCGCTCAGGCGCTGCCGCCCGCGACACGCTTGGGGCGCAGGAGGCGCCGCGTCATCCGCAGCGCGAGCCAGCAGGCGAGCGCCACCAGGCCCACCGCCAGCAGCGGCGCCGCGAGTGCGAGCACGGACAGCAGCAGCGCCCCGCCGAGCTCTGCGGTGGCCACCAGGTGGTTACCGAGCCCGCCGGTGGTCAGTGTCGACTTGGCGCGCAGCAGCGCGGTGAACCCCTGGGTGAGTCCGGCAGCGCCACCGCCGGCGATGGCGGCCGTCGCCCACCTGACCGTGGGCGGCAGGTCCGTGATGACAGCCGCGGCCACCACGGTGCCGGCAATGAGCGCGGCGGGTGTCGCAATCGTATCGAGCAGGTTATCGAGTCCCGGTACGTAGTACGCGAGGATTTCCAGCAGCGCGGCGATACTCAGCATCACGAGCGCCGGCGGGCTCGCGAGCCACGCGAAACCGCTGCCGAGGTGCAGATGCCCCGTGCACGCAGCGATGCTCATCACCAACAGCGGCAGAAAAACGCGCAGCCCGACCGCCGCAGCCAGACCGATCCCGAGGGCGATCGAGAGAGCGAGGTCGGCTGCCGACATGTGCGCGAGGGGCACCACCTGGCTACGATAGAGGGCCACTCCAGGAAGTGTCGAGCCGCTGCGGGCGGACTTTCGCGCGGGGGCCCGTACGGCTATCCTCGCCCCGCCATGCAGGTACCGCCATGCTCGCGCTGGTGAGAGAGGTCAGTCCGGCGCTCGGACGGTGCGAGCTCACGCACCTCGAGCGCCTGCCCATCGACCCCGCGCGCGCTGCGGATCAGCATCGCGACTACACCCGAGCCTTGCAGACGCTCGGCTGCACGCTCGAGTGGTTGCCGGCGCTCCCGGAGTACCCCGATAGTGTGTTCATCGAGGACACCGCGGTAGTCCTCGATGCCATTGCCGTCGTGACCCGCCCGGGCGCGAGCTCGCGCCGCGGCGAGACGCCGAGCGTGGCCGCGGCCCTCGAGCGTCACCGCCGCGTAGTGCACATCGCGGCGCCAGGCTCGCTCGATGGCGGCGATGTGCTGCACGTCGACCGCACGCTCTATGTCGGCACTTCCGCGCGCACCAACGCGCAGGGCATTGCAGAGCTCGAGCGGCTGCTGCAGCCACACGGTCAGCGCGTGCGGGCGACCGCGCTCCAGGGATGTCTGCACCTCAAGAGCGCCGTCAGCTTCATCCCACCGGACACCGTGCTGCTGAATCCCGCCTGGGTCGACCCCACGGTCTTCGCCGGACTGCGAGTGGTCGCGGTCGATGAGCGGGAGCCGTATGCCGCCAACACTCTGACGATCGGCGGTACGACCCTGATCAGCGCGGCCTATCCGCGCACGCGTCAGCGTGTCGAAGCCGCTGGTGTGCGCACCCAGGCGCTCGATGTAGGCGAGCTGCACAAAGCCGAGGGCGCACTCACCTGCATGAGCCTGCTGCTCGAGTAGCTCTGCGAAGTGATGCGGTCAGGCGCTGGCGCGGATCGCGCGCAACGCCTGCAGGAACTCGCCGACCTCGGGCTCGGTGCCGATGGTGATGCGACACCACGTGTCGAAAGGCGGGAACAACCGGCCGACGAGGATGTTGCGCTCGCGCATGAGCCCGGTGAAGCGCGCGAGCGGCATGCCGGTATCGAAGAACACGAAATTACCGTGCGGCTCGGCGTAGCGCAGCTTGAGGTTGCCGAGCTCCGCGGTGATGCGCGCGCGGCTTGCCAGGATGCGCCGACGGCAATCGGCGAGGAAGTCCACATCCGCCAGGCTGGCCCGTGCGGCACGCACCGCGAACAGGTTGGGACTGGTCATGCGGGCAGCGGCCAGCGTGGCCGCGATTTCCTTGGGCGCCAGGGCGTAGCCGCAGCGTATGCCTGCCATCCCGTGAATCTTGGAGAAGGTGCGCAGCACCACCACGCGCTGCTCCGTGGTCACGAGGTCGGCGACCGAGCCGGTCGCACCCGCGGCGACGAAATCCATGTAAGCCTCATCGACGATGGTCGTCACCGCCGGAGGCAGCCCGCGTATGAACTCGCGGATCTGCGCAGCCGGAAGAGCCGTGCCGGTCGGGTTGTTGGGATTGCACAGGTAAACCGCGCGGGTTGCCGGCGAGACCGCGGCATGCATGGCGGGCAGGTCGTGGCGCAGCTGCGCATCGACTGCCACGAGCTTCAGCGCCGCGCCCGAGCGTTGCGCATAATGGGGCAGCTCATCATAGGTGGGCCGGGCGGCGATGATCTCGCCACCGTCGCGGCCATAGAGGAGCCCGAGGGCGCACAGCAGCTCGCCCGAGCCGGTTCCGGTCACCACGTGATCGACGCTGAGCCCTTCCTGCGCAGCGATCGCCGCGCCGAGCGCCGCGATCTCCTCATCCGCGGGGTAACGGCATCCCTCCGCGATCGACTGACTCACCGCCGCGCGCGCGGCGGGGGAGGGCCCGTACGGGTTCTCATTCCAACACAGCACCAGCGGGCCGCCCCCGGCGGGCTTCGCGCCCGCCGCACGCAGTAACGCACCCGGCCCCGCCAACAGCAGCGCGGAAGCGCTCAGGAGATTACGACGGCTGATACTCATGACTGACCCCCTGCGGCAGAAGATACACCGTGGCCGTGGGCGCGACCACAACGCTCGATGGGCCGGCGGTCGGGGTCCGCGGGCGGCGTGCTATGTTGGCAACGATGGGCGACCTGCAGATCGGCTGGCAAGACATCCTGCACCACCTCCACCCCGACACGCTGGTCGGTGCGCTGGTCTATCTGCTGCTGTTCGTGCTCGTGGCGCTACTGCTGTCCCGCCTGCTGCGTATCACCGTGCGCGGCGCGCTGGTGCGTCGCGCCCACCTCGACCGCACCACCATGACCTTCCTGCAGCAGGTGGGCGTCGCCGCAATCTGGGTTGCGATGTGCATCCTCTATGCACACCTGATACCGGTGCTGCGCTCGCTCGGCACCGCACTGCTCACCGGCGCGAGCATCGCCTCCGTGGTCATCGGACTTGCCGCGCAGAGCACGCTCGGCAACCTGGTCGCGGGGGTCGCCATCACGCTCTACCGGCCGTTCCGCCTGGGCGACCGCCTGCAGGTCACGGCGCCGACCGGCACCGAGGTGGGCAGCGTCGACATGCTCTCGCTCGGCTACACCACCCTGCGCACCGACGATGGCCGGCTGGTGGTGTTGCCGAACAGCGTGGCCGCCAGCCAGGTGGTCATCAACCTCAGCGCTGCGCCCGCGCACAGCCCGGCGCCGCTCTCGATCAACATCCAGGTCGGCCGCGAGAGCGATCTCGGCGCAGCGCGCGAGCTCGCGCTGCGCACCGCGCAACAGGCGCTGGGTGAAGCGGCGGTCGTGGGCTGCTTCGTGACCCGCATGGACGCGAGCGGCGCCGCGCTCGAGCTGCGCGTGCGCCCGGCCGCCGCCGCGCCCGAGCGCGAAGCGCTGCGCTCGAAGCTCCTCGAGCAGCTGGCACAACGCTTCGCCGCGAGCGGCCTCGACCCGCAGGATGGCCGGCGCGCAAGCTTTTCCTAACACACGGCTGTGCGCGCAGCGTGGACAGTGCTGCGGCCGCGACGCTAGACTCGCGCGCATGAACCGGCTGGTCAGCTTCCGCCGCATGGAGGACGGCACGCGCGAGGACTATCTGCTGCTCGATGAGTCCGAGCGCCGCTACGCGCACACACTGCCGGCGCGCGTGCTCGATGGCATGCGCAAGCTCGATCACTCGCTCTACGGCTATCCGGTGACGCGCTTGCAGCATTCGCTGCAGGCGGCCACCCGGGCGGCGCGCGATGGCGCGGACGAAGAGCTGATCGCCGCGGCGCTGCTGCACGACATCGGCGATGAGCTCGCACCGTACAACCACGCGGCAATGGCCGCGGCCATCCTGCGTCCCTATGTGCGCGCCGAAGTCGCCTGGATCGTGGAGCATCACGGACTGTTCCAGAACTACTACTACGTGCATCACCTGGGCGGTGACCGGCACGCGCGCGACCGGCTGCGCGATCACCCCTGGTACGCGGCCTGTGTGCACTTCTGCGCGGCCGGGGATCAGTGCTCCTTCGACCCCGACTATGCGGCGGAGAGCCTGGAGTTCTTCGAGCCGCTCGTGCGACGCATCTTTACCCGTGCGCCGCACGACACGCGCTATCAGGCAGCGCCCGCCTGAGCGGTACCGGTCAGCACCTTCCAGTCATCGGCGTAGCGCTCATCGAAGATGGAATGGCTCCCCCAGGCGCCAACGTACGAGCGGGGAGGATGAGCCGGCGGCACCGCGCAACGCTGCGTCTGGGTCCGGGTCTGCTCACCGGCGCCTGCAACGACGATCCCGCGAGCGTCGGCACTTACTCGCAAATCGGCGCACAGTTCGGTTATGCACTCGGCTGGACGCTGCTCTTCAGCCTGCCGCTGCTGGTGGCCGTGCAGGAGATCAGCGCGCGCATCGCCCGCGTCACCGGGCTCGGCCTTGCCGGCAATCTGCGGCGACACTGTCCCAGGTGGCTCGCGCTGACACTCATCCTGCTGCTCGCCGCAGCCAACATGTTCAATCTCGCGGCCAACCTCGCTGCCATGGGCGCGGTACTGCGCCTGGTGGTCGCGGCACCGGTGCTGCTGTACGTATGCCTGCTCGGCGCCGCCGCCGTCCTCATCGAGCGGCTCACCCGCAATGCGCGTGACCTGCGCCGGCTGCGCTGGCTGTCACTGTCCCTGCTGAGCTACGTGGTGTGCGCATTCCTCATCGAGGTGCCGTGGAGGCAGGTCGCGCGGGCGCTTCTCTGGCCATCAGTGTCGTGGACCGCCACATACCTGCTCGCGGTGCTGGCCGCGCTCGGCACCACGATCAGTCCCTACCTGCTCTTCTGGCAGGCGCAGCAGGAAGTCGAGACCACGCTGCCCGCAGACGCCCCGGCGCTGCGCGATGCCATCGAGCAGGCGCCGGAGGAATTCAGGCGCATCCGCTTCGACACATTTATCGGCATGGGGCTCTCCGCGGTAGTGGCGCTCTTCATCGTGATCACTACCGCCAGCACCCTGCACACGGGCGGTGTACGCAGCATTCAGGATGCGGCCGAGGCAGCCGAAGCGCTCCGCGCGCTGGGGGGACGCTTCACCTTCGGCCTCTTTGCGCTTGGCATCATCGGTGCCGGGCTGCTCGCTTTACCGGCGCTCTCGACTACCACCGTGTACGCGCTCGGCGAGTTGCTGCGTCGGCCGGCAGGGCGCCGGCACGCGCCGAGCCGCGCACAGGGGTTCTACCTGGCGATCGGCGGGGCGACCGTACTCGCGGTCGGACTGAATTTCACCCCGCTCGACCCGATGCGCGCTCTCTACCTGAGTGCAGTCATCAACGGGGTCATCTGCGTGCCGCTGGTCGGCGCAGTCGTGTACCTCGCCGGCGAGCAGCGCGTCATGGGCGCGCTGCGCGTACCGCTGGCTCTGCGGCTGCTCGGCTGGCTGACGGTAGCAACGCTCGCCTGCAGCGTCGCCGCCGCAGGGACCGCCTGGCTGGTACGCCGCTGAGCGGCGCGCTCGACGCGGGCGCTCAGGGCGGCGAGGCGCGACCCGGGAACTGGGTGAACATCTTCGCCACGGTGTGGTCGATCGCGGGCTGGGGGTTGCGCATGACATCCTCTGTGAGCTCACGCTCGGCAATCCCCTCCCACACCACGACCTTGCGTTTGGCATCCACGACATCGATGTTGGCCGTGCCCACCTTGTAGCGCACCGTCTGGACCTCCGGTCCCATGTACATCCCACCCCGGTAGCCATAGTAGCCGTAGCCGTACATGGGACCCGGGGTCGACTGGATATCGGCTTTCTCATTCACCCGCGCATTGAAATTCACCAGCAGGTCGCCACCGCTGTCCACCTGCTGATAGCCCCTGGCGCTCATCTCGCGCGCGATCGCCGTCTCGAAGAAGGTCGTGAGCGGCGTCACGTTGCCGCCGCGGTTCGTGCCCGGTTGCGCCGCAAAGGAGTAGGTGCGGTAAGCGGAAAGGTTCGACCCGGGCTCGGTTACCGATCGCACCTGCGGGCCTGTCTCGCAACCGCTCGAAAGCAGCGCGGCGAGAGCCAGCAGGCCGAGACCGGTGCATGTGAAGTGCCTCATCATCGATGTTTCCTCGGATGAAAATAGAGGGCGGATCTCAGGGAAGCGGCAGCCGCCCGCCATCGCCCCGTGGGGCTGCGCGCGACAGCAGGCCGACCAGCGCCGTAGCCGTACGGACCTGCATCTTCTCCATGATGCGGCCGCGGTGCACCTTGATGGTTTTCTCGGCCGCGCCGAGCTCGGCGGCGATCTGCTTGGTGAGCATTCCGGTCGCGACGAGGCCGAGCACCTGCCGCTCGCGCGGGGTGAGCCGTGCCAGACGACGGAAGACGTCCTCGCGCTCGCGGTGCTGGGTACGTCCGTACGCATCCTTGACGATCGCTTCCTGCACCGCCGCCAGCAGCTCCTCGCGCCGCACCGGCTTCGACAGGCAGCTCACCGCACCGGCCTTCATCGCCTGCACAGTCGTCGGGATATCACCGTCGCCATCCATGAAGACGATGGCGCGCTCGCGGCCACGCGCGAGGAGCGCGCGCTGCAACTCCAGCCCGCCCATGGCCGCCATGCGCAGCGCGGTAACCAGGCACCCCGGGGTATCTGCATCGTGTGCTTCGAGGAACTCCGTGGGCGAGGTCCAGCAGCGTACCGCGAAGCCGCTGTCCCGGAGCATCCGGGCCAGGGCCATGACCACCCGCCGCTCATCATCCAGTACAAAGACGATCGGCTGCGGCTGAGGCATGACCAGTCCCTTCGTCATTGCGCGAATTCAGGAGCCCCAACTGGTTGTTGTTCTGAGCGACTCGAGTGCGGAATTATGCACCGCAAGGTGCGCGCCTCGCCATATAGTGGCAGAGCGCCGCGCGACCGTGAGCTCGAGCCGGGCGGCGGGAACTGCCGGAGGCTCCGAGCCTGTTGGCCCGAAGGTCCTATCGCAAAAGCGGCGCTCAGGTCTCTATAAGCACTCGATGAGTCGGCGAACCTGGCTGGAGCAGCGGGCATGCTGAGTCTGGGAGCAGTTTTCATACTCTTCTTCGTGACGCTCGGGCCCTTCAAGCTCCTGGGTCCTTTCTCGCAGCAGACGCGCGAGCTGAGCGCTCCTGCGCTACGCGCGATCGCGGTGCGGGTATTCTTCGTGGGCCTCGGCGCGGTCATCGTCGGTGGTTATCTGGGCACTGCACTCGCGGCGAAATGGAACGTCTCGACCGCGGCGCTCGAGATCGCCACGGGACTCATATTGCTGCTGGTGGCGGTGCGCCTGGTCATGGCGCCGTACGAGCCACCGCAACCCCTGAGTCCGCTGCCCACATCACCCATGGCGGCGACGTTGCGGCTCACGTTTCCGCTGGTCGTGACGCCCTATGGCATCGCGGGACTGATCGCGGTGCTCGACCTGATGCCCGAGGGCAGCCATGCGGCCGTATATGCGCTGCTGGTCTTGGTCATGGTGCTGAATCTGCTCGCGATGCTCTTCATACGCGAGATCATGCGTGGGCCGGTGCTGCTCATACTGCAGGTGTTCGGGGCGGTGCTCGGAGTGCTGCAGTTCGCGCTCGCCATACAGATCATCATCCGGGGCTTGCGCGACCTCAACGTGCTGCCGGCCTAGGACTTTCGATGGGATTCAGATGCATCAGCGGGGGCACGCGTGACTGAGGCGCCGGCCGCCGCCGCGGGCGGCAGCGCGATGACCGTCATCCGCACCTCCCTCTCGCTCATTAGCTTCGGTTTCA
>JAFAVO010000277.1 GCA_019242385.1 Gammaproteobacteria bacterium
TGACCTGCTCTGCCGCATTGGAAATTCCCCGGCTGAGCCCGAGCGCATAGTCAGCCAGTGTCGGGTTCTTGTCGCGCAACTCGTCCGCAGCCCGGTCAACGGCGCCGGCGAGGGCCTCGGCCTGGTCCGCGGCTGCAGACTTGGCGGATTCCACCCCTTCCAGTCCTCGATCTTTGAGTTGCCGCGCCGCGGATTGCGCCTCTCGCCTGGCGTCCTCGGCACGAGCACCCGCCTGCCCGGTCGATGCGCGTTCACTGCCCATGATGATTCCTCTGCCGTTGCGCTGGTGGAGGCCCCTCGGCCTGCACGTTTTGGGTGGACAAGTGCACTACGGGGCAATCGGCGGTGGAATCGGCGGCGTCTTAATGCGGTGTAGGAGGATGCGGGGCAGGCGGGCTCACAGATGCCCTGCGGTGCGGCCGGGTGCCTCAGCTACGGCGCGCCGTTCTGGTACGCCCCGGCGATGGCTGTTTGATGGAGGCTGACGGGCAGACGCGCGCACCCAGCACCGACTCCAGGAAGTACAAAGCGAGCTGCTGTTGCTTGCGCGTCAGGGCCGTGACGCAGTCGGTCGGCACGACCAGCCGGTACTCGCGTACGTACGCATCGGTAGCGGTGAACAGGATGCACTGTGGCGTCGTGGTTCCGGTCAGGATCAGCGTACGGGCACCGAGAGTCTCCAGCACCGTCGCGAGCGGCGTACCAAAGAAGGCCGAGTGCTTGGGTTTCAGCAGGAAATAGTCGCGCTCACCGGGTTGCAGCAGCTGCGCGATCCCCCGGCCCAACGAGGACTCGGCGCGGCGCACCACCGCGGCGAAATCCGCACGCCAGCGGCCGAGATTGTCGTTCACGTAGATACAAGGCACCCCTTGCCGGCTCAGCCGCGCTTTCAGTGCGCGGATCCGCCGCGCCACGGGGAGCGCCAATCTCGCGAGGCGACGTCCGTCCTCGAAATCGAAGTCGGAGAACATATCCAACACCAGCATCACCGTCCCGGCGCGATCGGGCACGGCCCCATGCATGCGGTCCTGATTGGCAGCCATCGAGCTTCCCTGCAGTCTCCAGCTCCGGAGCCTAACGCGTGGGCAGTTGTGGCCCAAGGCGCCAGCGCGCGGCCAAGCTCAGGCCGGCGTGGCGTGCGCTCGACCCAACACGCCACGCTTGTCATCCTCAGGGGCGCACTGCAGAGTCAGCCGCCACGTTGAGGTGACCGGAGTAGTGACTCTTGAGCGGCATGGTACCCGGGGGAATTGATCGGGCAGGCTCGCGCTGCCGCTCGTCATGGCTCTGGCTCGGCTGCGCGCTGTCGACTGGCTCGTTTGCCCCTTTGCCGGCGGTGACCTCGGACACATCAATTCTGCAGCCGGCCGGCCCCGTTGCGCGCAGCGCACGACTCATGTTGCTCGACTCCCTCACCATCATGCTGGCCATCGTGTTGCCGACACTGGTGGTCACCCTGTTCTTTGCGTGGTGGTTCCGAGCGTCGAATGCGCGGGCTCGCTATCGACCGGACTGGACCTACTCGGGCACGCTCGAGCTGTTGATCTGGTCCATTCCGACACTGGTGATCCTGTTTCTCGGCGGTGTCATCTGGCTCGGGTCACATGCTCTGGATCCTGCCCGGCCACTGACCTCTGCGCGCAAGCCGCTCGAGGTCCAGGTGGTCGCGCTCGACTGGAAGTGGCTGTTCATCTATCCCTCACAGGGCGTCGCCAGCGTCAATGAGCTGGTCTTGCCTGCAGGCGTGCCGGTGCACTTCTCGCTCACCTCGGCGAGTGTGATGAACGCATTCTTCGTGCCGGAGCTCGGCAGCATGATCTACGCCATGCACGGCATGGTGACGCAGTTGAACCTCATGTCGGAGCGTCCCGCGGATCTGCGCGGTGCGTCCGCGCAGTTCAGCGGCGATGGCTTCTCAGACATGCACTTCGTGGTGCATGCCGTTCCCGAGCCGGCCTTCGCAGCCTGGGTTGAAGGAGTTCGCCAGTCGGGGCCGCCGCTCGACCGGCATGCTTACCTGGCGCTCGCGGTGCAGAGCCGTGATGTCCGGCCCTTCACCTATCGTTCCATCGAACCGGAGCTGTTCCACGCCATCGTGATGCAGCAGCTTCCCCCCGGGCCTGGTCCCACGACCTATGCTCGGTAAGCTCGACTGGAATGCGATCCCCTGGGATCAGCCCATCCCGCTGATTGCCGCAGCGGTGGTGGGGCTGGTGCTGCTCGCGGTATTCGCCTGGGTGCTGCTCAAAGGCTATCTGCCCTACCTGTGGCGCGAATGGATCACGAGCGTCGACCACAAGCGCATCGGCGTCATGTACGTGCTCCTCGGGGTCGTCATGCTGTTCCGCGGGTTCATCGATGCCCTGATGATGCGCTCACAGCAGGCGCTGGCGTTCCACGCCGCCGGCTACCTGCCGCCCGAGCACTACAACCAGATCTTCTCGGCGCACGGCACCATCATGATCTTCTTCGGGGCCATGCCCTTCATCATCGGTCTGATGAACTTCGTCGTGCCGCTGCAGCTCGGGGTGCGCGATGTCGCCTTTCCGACCCTCAACTCCACCAGCTTCTGGCTGACCGCGACTGGGGCGCTGCTGGTCAACGTGTCGCTCGTGATCGGGGAGTTCGCACGCACGGGCTGGCTCGTGTACCCACCGCTCTCCGAGCTCACCTATTCCCCCGGTGTGGGCGTGGACTATTACCTGTGGGCACTGGAGATCTCCGGGATCGGCACGCTCATGACCGGCATCAACTTCGTCACCACCATACTGAAGACACGCACCCGCGGCATGAACTACATGCGCATGCCGATGTTCTGCTGGACGGCGCTCGCCTCCTGCCTGCTGATCGTCGCCGCATTTCCGGTGCTCACGGCGACGCTCGCGATGCTGCTGCTCGACCGCTACCTCGGCTTTCATTTCTTCACCAACACCGC
>JAFAVO010000310.1 GCA_019242385.1 Gammaproteobacteria bacterium
GGCGCTGTCGGTGTGCCCGGTCTTCAGGCCATCGACGGAGGGATCCTTGCCGAGCAGTCCGTTGCGGTTGCCCTGGCGGATGTTGTTCCACACGAACTCGCGCAGGCCGAAGATCGGGTAGTACTGCGGGAAGTCGCGGATGAGCGCGTTGGAGAGCGTGGCCACATCGCGCGCGCTCGTGTAGTGCTCGGCGCTCGGCAGGCCGTCGCTGTTGACGTAGTGCGTGGCGCTGAGGCCCAGCCGGCGCGCGTACTCGTTCATCATCTGCGCGAAAGCCGGCTCGGTGCCGCCGATGTGCTCGGCGAGCGCGATGGTGGCATCGTTGCCGGACTGCACGATCATGCCCTTGATCAGGATGTCCACCGGCACGCGCGTGCCCACCTGCAGGAAGGTGCGCGAGCCCTCGGCGCGCCAGGCGTGCTCGCTGATCGTGGCCATGTCGGTGAGCTTCACTCTGCCGTCGGCGAGCGCAGCGAACACCACGTATGCGGTCATGAGCTTGGTGAGACTGGCGGGCTCCGCGCGCTCATCGGGGCGCTGCTGCGCGAGGATCCGGCCGCTGAAATGGTCCATGAGGATCCAGGAGCGCGCCGTCACCGTGAGAGGGGCGGGCAGGGGCGCCGCGGTGGGCGTGGTCGCTGCGGCGAGGGGAGGCGCCGCCGGCGCTGGCGTGGGCGATGTGGCGCAAGCGATCGAGGCGGTGAGTGCGAGGACGGATGTGGCGAGCAATGAGCGGATCACGGGTATGGAATTCCTGAACTGAGCAGAAACCGCGATCTTAGCGGGGTCTCCAGAAAATCACGCATCTTGTTTCGTGATGAGCGTCTTGCCGCGAGCGTCGAGCGTGATTTTTAGGGGTGGTCTTTAGGGGGTGGTCTTTAGGGGTGGTGTATCAATCGACGGCGAGGCGCGGGTTGGCGATGCCGAGCGCGGTGAGCCGTGCGCTGAGCTCATCGAACTGCGCCACGCTCTGCACCGGACCCAGGCGCACGCGGTACAGGTGCGCGCCGTCCTGCAGCGGCAGGGCGATGAAGGCGCGCTCGAGGCCCGCCGCCTGCAGTCGCGCGAGCAGCCGCTGGGCATTGTGCTGATCGGCGAAGGCTCCGGCCTGCACATAAAGCGCCGGCGGCGGCTGCGCGCTGGTACGCGTGAGCACATCCGGAACCGATGCGGTGAGCGTACGCACCTCCACGAGGGAGGTGCCATCGCGGATCATGTCGAGCTTGGCGGCCGCGCTGTAGGAGAGGTCGATCAGGCGATTGGCGACGAAGGGTCCGCGGTCGTTGATGCGCACCACGACGCTGCGGCCGTTACGCAAGTTGGTCACGCGCGCGTAGCATGGCAGCGGCAGAGTCTTGTGGGCGGCGGTCATGGCGTACATGTCGTACTGCTCGCCGCTCGAGGTGCTGCCTCCGTGGAAGGTGGGGCCGTACCAGGAGGCGACACCGCGCTCGAGATAGCCATCGGGCACTGCAAGCACGTAGTAGCGGTGGCCGAGGACGTCATAGAAGGGCGGATTGCCGTGCGCACTGCGGGGCTCGGCGCGCGGCACCGCATCCGGGACGGCATCGACAGCGGGCGGCGGTGACGGTGCCACCGGTTGCGGGGCCGGCGCGCCGGGAGGCGCCGGCCGCTGCGCGGTGATCGAGCAGGCAGTTGCCGCGAGCAGAGCCAGTGCGGTGGCGGGCAGCCGCCAGCTGACACTCGCGCGGCACGCGCTGCAGCTCATGGGGCAACGGCAGCCGTCGCGGCCCGCACCCGCTGCGCGATCGCCTGGGCCAGGTCGTGCACCGCCATGGCATAGCGCGTGCTCGTGTTATAGCGGGTGAGCACGTAGAAGTTGTTGAAGCCGACACGATAGGCGGGGCCATCGGGTTGCTCGGCCAGCACCAGCAGCGCCGGTGTCTCCGGCGGCACGTCCAGATCCACCTTCACTCCATGCGCGCCGAGCGAGTCGACGGTCGCATCGAGCTCGAGACCGCGACCGTGCGGCTCGAGCTGGAAGTTCGCCTCGGGCTCGATGCGCGTATCGGCAAGCACCGGGCCGCCGGCCTTCCAGCCGTTCTGGTGCAGATAGTTGGCGACGCTCGCGAGGATATCCTCCCAGTCACCCCACAGATCGCGCCGCTGGTCGTTGCTGGCATCGACCGCGTAGCGGCGGTACGCGGAGGGCATGAACTGAGGTGCACCCATGGCGCCGGCATAGGATCCGGTGGTCTTGAGCGGGTCGAGCCGGCTCTCCTTCACCAGCACCAGAAACTGCGCGAGCTCACCGGCGAAGTAGTTATGGCGGGGCGGATAATCGAAGGCGAGCGTCGCGAGCGCATCGAGCACCCGGTAGTGCCCGGTGACGCGCCCATAGCGCGTCTCGATGCCGAGAATCGCGACCACATACTCCGGCGGCACCTCGTAGGCGGCGGCGATGCGCTCGAGCGACTCGCGGTGCTCGGCCCAGAACTGGGCGCCGTCAGTCACGCGCTCGGCATTGACGAAGTGCTCGCGGTATTCCCACCAGGGCGCGACCTTCTCGATCGGCCGGTTCATGATGTCGATGATCTTCGGTTGCGGCCGCGCCTCCTTGAGCAGCCGCTGCACGTCCTTGCGCTTGAGGCCATCGCGCTGCGTGACCTCCTGGATGAACGCCGCGATGTCCGGGCGATGCAGGTCGAAGCTCGCCGGCAGCACCGGCGGGCTCGCCGGCTGTGCCAGCGCCGGTGCGCACGCGAGCAGTGCTAGGAGCGGAAAGCGGCAGCTATTCACCTACGACCCGATGAGTTTGCGGCGTGAGTACAGCGCCATGAGAATACCGAAGCCGGCCAGCACCGTCACGACCGAGCTGCCTCCGTAGCTCACGAGCGGCAGCGGCACGCCGACCACCGGCAGCAGCCCGGTCACCATGCCGGCATTGATGAACACGTACACGAAGAAGGTGAGCGCGAGGCTGCCGGCGAGCAGCCGCGCGAAGGTGTCCTGCGTCTGCGTCGCCAGATAAATGGCGCGGCCGACGACGAAGGCATAGAGCAGCAGGAGCAGGAGCAGGCCGAGGAGCCCGAACTCCTCACCGATCACCGCGAAGATGAAATCGGTAGAGCGCTCGGGCAGGAATTCGAGCTGCGCCTGGCTGCCATTCATCCAGCCCTTGCCGAATACGCCGCCCGAGCCGATGGCGATCTGCGACTGGATAATGTGGTAGCCGGCACCGAGCGGATCGGTCTGTGGGTTGAGGAAGGTGAGCACGCGCTTGCGCTGGTAGTCGTGCATGAAGCTCCAACCGAACCAGGCGGCGGCGGCGGCGAGCGCCAGCAGCCCCGCCATGACGCGCACGCGCAGC
>JAFAVO010000042.1 GCA_019242385.1 Gammaproteobacteria bacterium
CGATGTCGGACTCGGATATCTCACTCTCGACCGGCAGTCGCGCACCCTCTCGGGCGGGGAGGTGCAGCGGATCAATCTCACCACCGCCCTGGGCACCTCACTCGTCAACACGCTCTTCGTGCTCGATGAGCCCTCGATCGGCCTCCATCCGCGCGACATGCAGCGGATCATCGGGGTCATGAAGCGCCTGCGCGACGCGGGCAACTCACTGGTGGTGGTCGAGCATGACCCGCAGATCATGCTCGAGGCGGACCGGATCCTCGATCTGGGCCCCGGCGCCGGCGAGAACGGCGGCGAGATCGTCTTCTTCGGAAGTCCCGCGCAGATCCGCGCGAGCGGCTCGCTCACCGGGCAGTACTTAGGTGGCAGCAAGAGCGTCGCGCCGCGCCGCGAGCCTGCGCCCCCAGCCGCCGCCGCCACTGCGGGCACCGCGCCGGCTGCACCCGATGAGGGTGTGGTGGCGGAGGCCCGCTCCAACCGCTGGCTCGAGCTGCGGGGAGCCGCGGAGCACAACCTGAAAAATCTCGACGTGCGCATTCCGCTCAAGCGGCTCGCCTGCATCACAGGGGTGTCCGGCTCGGGCAAGTCGACCCTGGTCGAGGACGTGCTCTACCCGGCGCTGCTCAAGTATCGCGGGCGCCCGACCGAAGCGCCCGGGCGCTTCGCCGGTCTGCTGGGGGCCGAGCTCATCGACGATGTGGTCATGGTCGATCAGAGCCCCATCGGCCGCACGACCCGCTCGAACCCTGCGAGCTACGTCGGCGCGTTCGATGCCATCCGCGCACTCTATGCCGCCGAGCCCGCCGCGCAGGAGCGCAAGTACAGCAGCGGCACCTTCAGCTTCAATTCCGGCAACGGGCGTTGTCCGGCATGCAGCGGCAACGGGTTCGAGCACGTGGAAATGCAGTTCCTCTCGGACGTGTACCTCAGATGTCCCGAGTGCAACGGGCGCCGCTACCGGGAGGAAGTGCTCGAGATCCGCCGCGAGGGCGCCGATGGCCGCCGCCTGAGCATCGCGGAGGTGCTCGAGCTCACCGTGACCGAGGCGCGCGCGTTCTTCGCCGATGCGCCCGAAGTCGCGGCACGACTCGCCCCGCTCACGGATGTCGGGCTCGATTACCTGAAGCTCGGGCAGCCGGTGCCGACCCTCTCGGGCGGGGAAGCGCAGCGCCTGAAGCTCGCCGGGCACCTCGCCGATGCCGGCGCGGTGGTCTCGAGCACCACCCATCGAGGCAAGCTCTTCCTCTTCGACGAGCCGACGACCGGGCTGCATTTCGAGGACGTCGCGAAGCTGCTGCGGGCTTTCCGCAAGCTGCTGGTCGCGGGCCACTCGTTGCTGGTCATCGAGCACAACCTGGATGTGATCCGCGCGGCCGACTGGATCATCGATCTTGGCCCCGAAGGCGGTGAGCGTGGCGGCGAGATCGTCTGTGCGGGCCCGCCCGAGGCCATCCGCGCCGAGCCGCGTTCCTTCACCGGCCAGGCGCTCACGGCCTACGAGGCGGCGCTCGAGTCATCCAGCGGGACAGTAGCGGCGCCAGACGAGGCGGCAGCTCGCGCGAAGGTCGCCCACATCGCCGAGGCGCGGCCGAGGTATGGTCCGGGACGCGATGCCGGAGCGGTGGTCATCCACAAGGCTCGGGAGCACAACCTCAAGAACATCGACGTGGAGATCCCGCGCGACCGTTTCACCGTGATCACGGGTGTCTCGGGGTCGGGAAAGTCGACCCTCGCCTTCGACATTCTTTTCAATGAAGGGCAGCGCCGCTACCTCGAGTCGCTCAACGCCTATGCGCGCCAGTTCGTGCAGCCGGCAGCGCGCCCGGATGTCGATGCGATCTTCGGCATCCCACCGACGGTCGCCATCGAGCAGCGCACCAGCCGCGGCGGACGCAAGAGCACCGTCGCGACGCTCACCGAGATCTACCATTTCATGCGCCTGCTGTACGTGAAGCTCGGCACGCAGTACTGCCCGGAGTGCGATGTCGCGATCGAGCCGCAGAGCGCGGCCTCGATCGCTGCGCGGCTGTTGCGCGAGTATCGCGGTCAGCGCATCACGCTGCTCGCCCCGCTGATCGTCGCGCGCAAAGGCTATTACACCGATCTTGCCCGCTGGGCCGCCAAGAAGGGCTTCCGCACGCTGCGGGTCGATGGCGAGCTGCTGCCGACCGCCCCCTGGCCGCGGCTGTCGCGTTTCCGCGAGCACACCATCGAGCTGCCGGTTGAGCAGGTCGATGTGAGCGTGCGCAATGAAGCCGCGCTGCGCGCAGCGCTGGCGCGTGCTCTGGATTTCGGCAAGGGGCTGGTCCACCTGCTGACGCAGTCCAACGCGCGGGTAACGGTGTTCTCGACGCGTCGCGCCTGTCCCGCATGCGGCCGCAGCTTTGCCGAGCTCGATCCGCGGCTGTTCTCCTTCAATTCCCGCCACGGCTGGTGCGAGGGCTGCTACGGCACCGGAGTCGAGCTCACCGGCTTCGATGAGGAGCAAAGCGGCGAAGAGATCTGGTGGAACGAGTGGTACGCACAGACACCCGAGCCCTGCGGCAGCTGCCAGGGCCAGAGGCTCAACCCGACCGCCCTCAACGTGCGCTTCCGCGAGCGCTCCATCGCAGCGCTCGCCGCCGATTCAGTGGCGCAGAGCGCGCAGTTCTTCGCGCGCCTGCGACTCAATCCGCGCGAGCGACAGATCGCCCGCGACCTGCTGGCCGAGATCCGCGCACGGCTCCAGTTCCTCGAGCGTGTCGGGCTCGGATACCTGCAGCTCGATCGGGCAGCCCCCACGCTCTCGGGGGGCGAGGCGCAGCGCATCCGGCTCGCGGCCCAGCTCGGCTCGAACCTCCAGGGCGTCTGCTACGTGCTCGACGAGCCGACCATCGGGCTGCATCCACGGGACAATGCCATCCTGCTCGAGTCGCTGCGCGAGCTGACCGGACAGCGCAATACACTCGTGGTGGTGGAGCATGACGAGGAGACGATCCGCCGCGCGGATCACGTGCTCGACCTCGGACCGGAAGCGGGCGTGCGCGGCGGGGAGCTCGTCGCCGCCGGCACGGTGAGGGAGCTCAGCGCCAATCCGCGCTCGACCACCGGACGCTTCCTGCGCGCACCGCTCCTGCACCCCGCGCGGCCGCACCGTGAGGTGGATGCCGCCACGCCGCGGCTGACCCTCGGCGGCATCACGCTGCACAACATCAAGGGTCGCGACGTGCAGATACCGCTCGGGCGCCTGGTGGTGATCACCGGTGTGTCCGGCTCGGGCAAGTCCACGCTGGCGCGGGATGTCCTCTATGCCAACCTGCGCCGGCGCCTCGCCGCGCAGGCGCCCGGCAACCGGCGCGCGCGTCGCGGCGCGGCCGCCGCACTCATCGGCTGCGAGGCGCTGCACGGGCTCGAGCAGATCGATCGGGTGCTCGAGGTCGACCAGACACCGATCGGCAAGACTCCGCGCTCCTGTCCCGCGACCTACATCGGCTTCTGGGACGAGATCCGCCGCATCTACGCCGGCACCACCGAAGCGCGCATGCGCGGGTACAGCGCCAGCCGTTTCTCCTTCAATACCTCCGGCGGCCGCTGCGAGGCGTGTGAAGGACAGGGCCTGCGCACCATCGAGATGAATTTTCTCCCCGACGTGAAGGTGCTGTGCGATGTATGTGGCGGCCGCCGCTTCAATGCGGAGACACTCGCCGTGCGCTGGCGCGAGGCGAGCATCGGTGATGTGCTCGCGATGAATGTCGATGACGCGGCGGCCTTCTTTGCCGCGCATGGACGCGTGCAGCACTCGCTGCGGCTGCTGCAGGATGTAGGCCTCGGCTACCTGACGCTCGGCCAGCCGAGTCCCACCCTGTCGGGCGGGGAAGCACAGCGCATCAAGCTCGTCACCGAGCTCGCCAAGGTGCGCGATGAGGTGCTGCGCGGCCAGCGCAGGCGCCATACGCTGTACGTGCTCGATGAGCCCACGGTGGGCCTGCACATGGCGGATGTCGAGAAGCTGATCCAGGTACTCCATCGGCTGGTCGCGGCCGGCAACACGGCGGTGGTGGTCGAGCACAACCTCGATGTCATGGCGGAGGCCGACTGGATTCTGGACCTCGGTCCGGAGGCCGGCGATGGCGGTGGCCGCATCGTCGCGCAGGGCACGCCGGCACAGATCGCGCGGCGCCGCAGGCATTCACATACCGGCAGGGTGCTCGATGAGTTCCTGCGCGAGCGCACGCGGCGCGAGGAGCCGCCGCTGCAGGCAAGGCGCGCCTGAGCGATACCCCGCCGCCGACGTGCGGAGTACGCTTCGCCCATGGCGCACGATCTGGTCTGCTGGAAATGCGGCGGCTCGCTTGCCGAGCTCAGCCTGCCGCTGCGCCGGCTCGATGAGTGCCCGAAGTGCCGCGCCGAGCTGCACGTGTGCCGCATGTGCGTGGATTACGACACGCGCGTCGCCAAGTATTGCCGCGAACCCACCGCCGAGGAGGTAAGCGACAAGACGCGCGCCAATTTCTGCGATCACTTCAAGCCGCGCTCCCAGGCGTACACGCCTCCCAACGTGGCGGAAGTCGACCGGGCGCGCGCGGAGCTCGAGAAGCTATTCGGCAAGCGCTAGGCTGCCGCACGAAGTGCGGGAGGCAGGTGCCGGCTCTGCGCGGTCGGAGGCTCTGCGCGGTCGGAGGCTCTGCGCGGTCGGAGCGTCAGGACTTCTTCAACCGCTCGCTCAGCCGCTCGAGCAGCTTCGAGAACGGAGAGTTCTTCTGTACTTCGACGCGCAGATGGCGCACGCCGGAGTCATTGAGGGTCTCACCGCGCCCATCGTCGATGCTCAACTGGCTTGCGCCCAGGATTTCCAGCGTCTCTTCCAGGGTCTGCGGGCCGCGGCTGTCACGCGCCGCCACCCTGGCGCGCACGCGTGCCTTGGGCTGCGCGGCCGCCGGCTGCACAACGGTACGGCCAACAGCCACCTTCGGAGCCGCCGGTCCGCCTTTGGCAGCGGTGGCGCGCGCTGGCGGCACGGCTGGTTTTGCTGGCGGGACGGCTGGGAGCTTCGGCGGCTCGTCATCGATCAGCTTGAATTCGTCCATCGGATCGGTGCGCACCGGGGCGGGCGCAGCGAGCGCTGCCGCCGCATCCTGGTCGGTGGCACGGCCCTTCTCCTGCGGGCTCACCGGGACCACGGCGACCGAGGAGAATTCCGAGCGCACGTAATACGCCACCTGCTTCGCGGAGATCGCATCGCTGAAGAACCCCAGGCGTAATCCGTACCACCTGCGTCCATCGCGGCTGCCTTCGACCGTATACAGCGTGTAGGCGCTGAAAATGGCGAGCGGCGGCACCTTGTCGAGCTCGACCGGTTGCACCGACCACTGCAACTGCACGGCAAAGGCGACCGCGCTGTTGCTGACCACGGCCTCCTTTAGTGCCTGACGGGTTCCGGTGTCGTCGGGCTTCAGGAGCGGAATACCACCATCGTCCACCTCGGACGGTCTGGCATTGCTCTCCTCGGAGCGACGCGTCTCGAGCATCTTCAGCACCTGCGTGTCGCTCAGCGAGGGAGCGCCTGGCGCAGACTCGCGCAGCGGCAGAGGTGGCGGCGCACGCATCAGGCGCGTCTCGCCCGTGGCGCTGGCATCACCGAGTGCCTTGAGCACCTCGCGTACGTTCGAGTCCTCGAACACGGGTTTGACGCCGCTCTTGGCGACCTTGGGTGTGGCGGTGGCGGCGGCCGACGGTGCGCTCGAGGATGCGCCGATGGGTGGGCTCGAGGGCGCGCTCGGCGGCGTTGCCCGCGGCGGCGCCGGTGCAACGGGTGTGGCGCGTGCCGCGGCTGGGGGTGTGGCCGGCGGTACCGCCGCACGTGACGCGGCGGGCAGTACGGTCTTGCCGGCAGCGCGCGGCGGCGCAGTGGCGCGCATGGCCGCCGCGAGCCGCGCGGCGATGGCCGGTGGGCCGGAGGCCGGGCGGCCGGTTGGGACCGTCACGCCCGGTGCGCTCGTTGCGGCTGAGGCCGGCGACAGAGTGGGCGGCGCGCCGCGCGCAGGCGCTGGCGCCGCATGAACGACCGGTACGCGGGTCGGAGCGGGGGCCGTGACGAGCGGTGGCGACGCCGGACGCTGTGCGGGGGCGGTGCCCGCCGCAGGTGCGGGGGCAGAGGCGAGCTGAGTCTGAGGACCGGCAGCGTGCTGCGCCTGTGCGGCTGCAGCGGCGGCCGCGCGCTCGCGCAACTTACGGCCCGGTGTCTCACCGGCCCAGGCACCGGGATAGATCTCGCGTACGACGCCGAGCCATTCCTCGGCCTCGGCGAGCGTCGCGAAGTAGCCCATGTGCAGACGAAAGCGCTCGCGCCCCTCTTCGAAGCGCCGGCTCACGAAGAAATGAAAGCGGCGCAGCTCGGGCAGGTCGGTCTGCGCGAGCGCCATGGGCGTCGTCGACGAACAGAGATTGAGGACGAACGGGCCTGAGCTGAGCGCAGGCGCCGCCTGACCCCCGGCTTCCGCGTCCGCGGCGGAGGCAAATTTTGGCGTTGCTGTCATAACTTCCCCGGACCCAAATACTCAACGCCGCGGCCCCTCGCGGGCTCAGGCGGGTTCTCTATGGGGACGGGAGCGCTGTCGTTCGCGCCGTCGTGCGCGAGGGTGGCAGCCCCGCCGTCATAGGAATCCTGGTCCCTTAGACCGGTGGCTTTGCGTCCCCGTCTTTCGACGGGTTTGCCTTTGTCACTCGAGCTCAAGTGTCAAATCGTCGCGGGATGCAGTCAAGAGCGAATTGTGTGCCGCGGCTCTCAAGTGATGTCACATATCGGCGACAGCCGGGCGCCCCGCGGCTTATGTCACCGTGATTGCGGCGCTAGCGCGCCCTGGCGGACGCTTTCGCCGGGGTCAGCGGGCGCGTACGCGGCGCGGTGAGGCGCGCGAGCGACTGGATGCCCTCATAGGTGTAGCGCTGCACGCCCCGCCGCCCCGAGCGCGTCGCGCCCAGCATCGCCGCAGCGACGGTGCGCGCCCCAATCGCGCGATAGGGCGCGTACTTGCCGCGCAGCAGCGGCGCGGCGAGCGGCATGAGCGCGCTCCCGAGGAGCTCCAGGGGGCGCATCTCCGCGCGCCAGGCGAGCAGCATGGAAGGCTGCAGGATGTCGAGCGACTCGAAGCCGACGCCTTCCAGCTCCTCCTCCATCTCGCCCTTGGTGCGCAGGTAGAAGTGGCGCGAGCGCGGATCGGCACCTGCGCTCGACATGACGACGAAGCGGCGCGCATTGGCGGCCTTCGCCGTGCGGGCGAAAGTGAGCACGCAGTCGACGTCGACGGCGCGAAAGCGCTGCTGCGAGCCAGCCTTGCGGAGCGTCGTGCCCAGGCAGCACAGCGCAACGTCGCAGACCGTGCCCTTGAGCTGCGACTCGAGACGCTCGAACTGCATGATACGGTTGGCGAGGCGCGGGTGCTCACGCCCGAGCGGGCGGCGCGTGACCGCGATGACGCGGGTGATATCGGGCGCACCGAGCAGCGCATCGAGTGTGAGCGCCCCCGTCAGCCCGCTCGCTCCGGCGAGCAGCGCAATGCTGCCATCCCCTTCTGCCATCGCTGCTCCGCCGTGTGACAGATGTTGTTTGTATGGAGCTTAGAAGCGCGGCCGATGCGCGGCAAGCGCCGTCGCAACGCTGGGAGGCCGATCCCCCGAACAGCCTCGCGGCATCAACCTGGCGCGGGCGGGCGCAGCGCGCGCTCGCTGAAGTAGCGCGCCAGGGCGCGCGCCTCTGCCGAGCCATCCGCGAGCGCCACGTAGCTGTCGGGCCGCAGCAGATAGAGCGCATCGCGCTCGAGCCCTGCCGCCCCGTGCGCTGCGCTCCAGGAAAAGGAGTGCAGCGGCAGGCCGAGCGCCGTGCAGGCGGCGCGCAGCTCGGCCGAGGCCTCACCATACACGTGCGCCTGCCAGCTGATCGCTGCAAGCGACGCGTGATTGTCATGGCTATCGTGCACGACCCACGGCAGGCGGTCCCCACCGTGAACCTCCCCCGCAACGCCAGCGCTGAGCGCCGATCCGCGGTAATTCACCATGATCTGCGACACCGTCCGGAACAGGTATTCGCGCACTGCCTCGAGCGATACGACCCGGGCAAACAGCGTCGGTGCGAGACGTGTGCGCACCAGGTCCGCAAGCTTGCCCTGCGCCGTGGCGAACGTGAACACGCGATCGGTGGTCGCCACCAGTCGTTGCGCGAAGCCGATGCGCTCGCTCTCGTAAGTCGCCAGCAGCCTCTCATCGGCATGACCGCGAAGCACCGCTGCGAGCTTCCAGGCGAGGTTGATGGCATCGCCGATACCGGTGTTCATCCCCTGTCCGCCTACCGGACTGTGGATGTGGGCGGCATCGCCGAGCAGGAAGACCCGCGCGCGACTGAAGTGGCCGCTGACGCGGTGGTGGACGCGGTAGGTGGAGAACCAGTTCACCCGGTCGATTGTGAGGCGCAGATTGCGGATGGCCCGCTGGCTGACGTCCTCGAAGCGAAGATTCTCCGGATGCTCGGCACGCTCGTCCTGGACGGTGCCGATGAGTCGCGCGTGTCCTGCACCGGCGAGCGGGAACACGGCGAGAAAATCCGCCTCGTCCAGATCGACGTGCACCTCGCCATCGATCGGCGCACCGGCGCCGGCTATATCGGCGACGTAGAACACGTGCCGGTATGTACCACCTGGAAAGCCCGTGCCGAGCGCCTCGCGCACCATCGAGCGCGCGCCATCGCAACCGGCAAGGTAACGGAACTCGGCGATCTCCTCCTTTCCTTCCGCCGTTCGCAGCTGCACACGCACCTGATCGCCGAGGTCCGTGAAGGCGGTAAGCTCGGTGCGACGCTCGACCGAGACCCCGAGCTGCTGCAGATGCGCAATCAGCAGCCGCTCATGCTCGTCCTGCGGGTAGATCTCGAGAAAAGGATAGGGCGTCAGGTCCGAGCCGATGCTGCCGAAGGCCACACGCGCGGCGCGCTCCCCACGCGACCACAGGTTGACCGCAGGTACCCTGTGGCCCCTCTCGAGCACCTCTTCAGTCAGATCGAGCTGGCGGTAGAGCTCGAGCGTGCGGGCCTGCACCGCGAGCGCGCGCGAGGTGGTGCCGGGCGCGCCGCTCCGGTCGATGATGCGCACGCCGATACCCTGACGGGTCAGCCACAGCGCCAGCACCAGCCCGGTGGGGCCGGCACCGGCGATGATGACTTCGGGACGAGCCATGGCTCGGCCGCTGTCGCGGCTCAGATCGGCTCAGAGCAGATGATATTGACCGTCAGGTATTGCTCGCCTGGGCTGACGGTGATGTCGTGGCGCACTTCCCGGTATCCCTCACGTGTGCCGATAACCGTGTAGTGTCCGGGCCTGAGCTCGATGTCGCGCCGAGCGAAGGTCCCGAAGCTGCCGACCGTCGGGATCGTGACCTGCGTCCGGTTGTCCGACACGAGCGCCAGGCGCACCGGCTTGTCGAGCCCAGGCATCAATGCGGTCAGCCGCGCGATCTGCGTGCGCAGCACCGGGCCCGAGTCGGCTTGCTGCTGGGCATTCTGCAGCAGCACCGCTGCATCATCGCGCAGCCGTGGATTCGAGAGCCGGTCGGGATGATCGATCAGTGCCTGCAGCGAGTCACCGAGCTGCAGGCGAGCACCCGCCCGCGCCCGACCCTCCTGGGCCCAGCCCATAGAGGAGTCCTGCCGGAGGACAGCATCGTAGGCATCGATGGCGTCCTGCCAGCGCTCCTCGTCTTCCAGGTCCTCCGCCTCCGCCCGCCGCACGGAAAGCGTGTGGCTCGCTCGCGCGGCTTCGACGCGCCGCAGTCCCTCACGCGCTTCCGGACCATCGGGCCGCAAGCCACGTGCGGTCTCGAAAGCCCGCCGGGCTTTCTCCAGCTGCCCGGCTCCGAGGGCCGCGAATCCTTCGCCAGCAGCACGTGCATAAGCGTCGTCCGAGAAGCTCGCGCCACCGCTGTCCTGGGGCTTCGCGGAGGTTGCAGCGGCAGAGGGCGCAGATGCCGGAGGCGACGGAGGTGAGGGTCGCGCGGCGGCGGAAGCGGGGGCCTTCCCTTCCGGTGCGCCTCGCTCGATGGAGTCCAAAACGCTGGTCGCCTCCGCGAGGCGCTGCTGCGCCAGCGGCAGGCTGCCGGCATCACGCGCACCGACCGACTCGGCGGCGAGCCGGCGGGCTTTGGCGAGGTCCGCGGCGGCCCAGTTTGCCGCACCCCCAGCCTCGAGATAGGCGAACCGCCGGTCGAACTCCGTTCGATGCGACGCGAGCTGCGCAAGCGCCTCCGCATCGCCTGAGGCGCCGGGAAGCCCGGCGGGGATCAGCCCAGCGAGGGCACCCATATCGATATAGCGTGGGACCACGAACACCGCCGCGGCGCCGACAGCAAGGAGCGCGAGCACCCCTATCGCGAGTCGCGATCCGCTCCGCATCGGCTCGAACCGGGAGAGCTCGATCGCGGGACCGTCCCGAAGCTGATCCCATGCTTCCCGGTCTCCACTCTCCTTGCCGTCGGCTGCGAACAAAGAGGTGTCGGCGGGCGCCGGGGGCGTGTCCACACGCCGAGCGATGCGCTCGGGGCGCGGCGCGGCCGCCTCCGGCGCTGAGGGCAACGCCGGCCGTGAGGAGCGCAACTCCGGGCGCGAAGCGGGCGACTCCGGGCGCGCGCCGGATAACTCCGGTCGCGTGACGAGTAACTCCGGGCGCGCGCCGGATAACTCCGGTCGCGTGACGGGTAACTCCGGTCGCGAGACCGGCGACTCAGACCTCGAGGGGGGCATCTCCGGTCGCGTGACGGGTAACTCCGGTCGCGAGAGCTGCGACTCAGACCTCGAGGGGGGCATCTCCGGTCGCGTGACGGGTAACTCCGGTCGCGAGACCGGCGACTCAGACCTCGAGGGGGGCAACTCCGGCCGCGTGACGGGCAGCTCGGGCAGTGGTGGCGGCGGCTCGTCCAGCTGCCTCGTGAGGTTCTCTTCGAGATGCCTCGTGAAATTGGAGCTGTCGTCCGGCAGCTCGGCGTCATCAAAGTCGAACGTCAGCGTGTCATTGAGCGCCGCATCGAGGTCATCGATCACCTCGCGCATTGAGCCCGGGCGCTCGCGCGGGTCCTTGGCCAGCATGCGGGCGATCAGCGCATCGAGCTGAGGCGGTATCTGCTCCGCCGGCACGAGCGGCGGCACTGGCTCCTCCTGAACGCGGCGGGCATCGAAATGCGGGTAGTGAGGGGGCCTGCGCGAGAGCAGCTCGTAAGCGAGCGCGCCCAGACCGTAGATATCGTCGGCAGGTGATGGAGGCTCGCCCCTCAATTGCTCTGGGCTCGCCGTAAAGGGCGAAAGGCCGCGAATCATGGAGTCGGTGCCTGGATCCAGGGCCAATCCCGAAACGCCGAAGTCGGCGAGCTTCACCCCTCCGCGCCCATCGAAAAGCACGTTACCGGGCTTGAGGTCGCGATGGATGACGCCGCGCTCGTGCGCGTGTTCCAGAGCCTGGGCGACCTCCATGAGGACGGGAACGATCGCGAGGTAGCTCGCTCCGCGCAGCCGCCGCAGATCTCCGCCGCTCGCCAGCTCCATCGGCAAGAGGAACGTGCCGTCCTCGCGCTCCGGCTCGTATACCTTCAGGATGAATGGATGATCTAGCCGGCTCGCGCTCTCGTATTCATGCCGCAGCGCCTCCCAGGCCGCCGTAGTGCGCCCGGCCGGCGGACGCAATATTTTCAGGGCGATATCATGTCCACGCTGCGGATCGAGCGCACGCCAGACCTCTCCCTGACCGCCGACGCCCAGCCGTTCCTGCAGGACGTAGCGCGCCTTGATGAGTGGGGCCGGATTTGCCGTTGCCGCGTCGTTCATGAGCCACGACCCGTGCCGCAGCGGCTATCAGCGGCACGCGAACCTCCGGCGCAAAATGCGTTCAGTTGGCCAATCTCCGCGGTTGGGCCAAACGTCGATTGTAATGGAGGGCAGGGTGAACGGCCCCTGACCGCAGCCCGGCCGCTATAGCCCGAGGTGCAGCTGCGCCCCGCCAAGCCCCGGCGGCCGGAACGATACCCTCCTCAGGGGCTCTCGAGGGCCGGAGTTCAGCGCGAGCCGGCGGCAGGCCAACCGGAAGCGGTTGCTCAGCAGCTGAGCATAGGGGCCGGTGCCGCGCATGCGTGTACCGAAGGTCGAATCATAGTCGCGGCCCCCCCGCATCTCGCGAATCAGCGACATCACGTGGGCCGCGCGGTCGGGGTAGTGCTGGGCCAGCCACTCGCGAAACAGCTGTTTGATCTCGTAGGGCAGACGCAGCAGCACGTAGCCCGCCCACCGCGTGCCGGCGGTCGCCGCCGCTTCGAGGATGGATTCGAGCTCGTGGTCGTTCAGTGCAGGGATCATGGGTGCGGCCATCACCGCCGTGGGCACTCCGGCGGCGTTGAGTGCCGCCAGGGTGCGCAGCCGTGCCCGCGGAGATGCGGCCTGCGGTTCCATCACGCGCTTCAGTTCCGTGTCGAGCGTGGTGACACTGACGGCCACACTCACCAGGTGATCGCGAGCCATGTCCGTCAGCAAATCCAGATCCCGCAGCACCAATGCGCTCTTCGTAATGATGGCGACGGGGTGACGCGTTCGCGCCAGCACCTCGAGGATTGCACGGGTTACCCCCATGCGCCGCTCAACAGGCTGGTATGGATCGGTATTGGCACCGAGAGTAATGGACTTGCAGACGTAGCCCGGCCGGGCGAGCTCCGTCTCCAGGACTTTTGCTGCGTCCGCCTTGTAGAAGAGACGGCTTTCAAAGTCGAGGCCAGGCGAAAGACCCATGTAGGCATGGCTCGGGCGGGCGTAGCAATACGGGCACGCATGAGAGCATCCGCGGTACGGGTTGATCGACTGCTCAAAGGGAATATCGGGCGAGTCGTTCGTGCTGATCACGCCACGCGCCCGGTCCGGCTCGAGGGTCGTCGGAATGCTCTCGGGCACCTCGTCCTGATACCAACCGTCGTCCACCTGTTCGAGCTGCTGCTTCTCGAATCGGCCGGCCGGGTTCGAGAGCGCTCCCCGGCCCTTGAATGACTGCTGACCGATGATGCTGCGGCCCATTGCGCGACTGTACACCCATACAGTCCCGATTCGCATGGCCCCGCTTGGACTGGGGGGCGTGCGGCCTCGTACAGCCCAAGGCCTAGCTCTGCGCGGCTCCCTTCGACATGCCTGCGCCGGCTGGCCCTGCGGCAGGACCTGTGTGCTACGCACGCCGCAAGGCCATGCGCATGACGAATGCGCATCAACCATGCGCACGACCAATGCGCGCGAGGCGCATGACCGATGCGCACGAACCATGCGCACGAACCATGCGCATCAACTATGCGCATGAACCATGCGCATCAACCATGCGCATGCCCCCGCGGGCATGGACCCGCAGCACGCGCAGCTTCGGAACCGGGCTCGTCTCCCGGAACTAGTCCGGCAGCAGTCTCGGCAGGAGGGGCGGGCTGGCTACTTGACCAGCCGCAACGACAACGGATAACGGTAGGGATGCCCTTCACTCGCCTTGATGGCGGCGATGAGCATCATGACCAGCCAGGTGATGAACAGGGCGGTGCCCAGCAGAAAGCCGACGAACACCAGCGTGAGGAGCATGCACGCGAGCGCACCGAGCAGCACGGAGATATTGAAGTTGAGGGCTTCCTTGGCGTGCTCGGCGACGAACGGCGACCCGTCCCGGCGTGACAACCACACGATCAGCGGGCCGACCACGATACCTACGAGGGGCACGACGAGCCCGGCGAGCGCCGAGAGGTGCGCCAGCATGCCCCAGGTACGCTCGTTCTCCGACGGCGCGGCACCCGGGGTGGCGGGAGAGTTCGGGCCGTCCATACGACGGCGCAAGAGTACCACTCCGACCGTGGCCGGGCGCAGCCGCCCTATAACGTGAGCCTGATGCCCGCGTAGGCTCCGAGGCTCGGTTGCAGAAACCCGATGGGGTTCTCGTAGTGCCGGTCGAAAAGGTTATTGACACGGCCGAAGAGGGTGAGATGCGCGTTGAGGTCGTAGCTGGTGGCGATGTTCACGGTGGTGTAGCCCGGGGCATCGAGACGCGCAATGGAGAAATCCCGGTTGCCATCGACCCAGGTGCCGACGGCGAGCACATCGAGGCTGACCTGCCAGGCGCTGGTCAGACGCCACTGCGCGAGCACAGTGCCCTTGTGCTTCGGCCGCCGCAGCAGCTCCTGCTGTGAGACCTCGTCCCTGGCCTCGGTGTAGGTGTAATCCAGGCGCAGCGTGACTTGAGTAAGCGGTTGCCAGGCGACGAAGCTCTCGATTCCGTCGGTGGTCGCCTCGCCGATGTTGGCGTAGGTGGTGCCGGTCACGTCCGTGGTGATCAGATCGTGAATGCGGTTGTAGTAGTAAGTCGCGCCGAAGCGCACCACTCCATGGCCGAGCCCCTGCTCGAAGCCTGCGTCCCACCCGGTGCTGCTCTCGGGCTTGAGTTCGGGATTAGCGAAGAAGAAGGGCGGAAAGCTCTGGTAGAGCTCACTGAGCGTCGGAGCCTTGAATCCTGTGCCGACAGAGGCTTTCAGCTTGGTATCGCTGTCGGTGATCAGCCATGCCGGCGCAAACCGCCACGTGGTCTTGCCGCCGAAGCGGCTGTTGTCGTCATAGCGTACGTTGAGCGCCGAGAACAGGTGGGCACCTAGCTGGGATTGCAGCTCAGCGTACCCCGAGCCGATGTGCACGCTCGCGCTGATAGGCTCACTGATCTCGTCGCGTTCGTATTCGGCGCCCGTGACCAGCGTCTCTCCCTGGGCGAGCCTGAAGTTGCCCTGCCAGTCGGCCTTGCGCCGCTCGCCCGTGTTGAGCGCTGCAGGTGTCTGCGGCTCCACGGTCGAGGTGCGCGGGTGCGCATACGCCAGCCCGAAGGTCTGCTCGAGCAGCCCATCGAAGGCAATGCCATGCAGAGTGAACCGCGCGGAGGATGCGTCGGTCGCCGCCGTGGTCTGTTCGGCGGCCGGGACACCGGCGAACAGTGGCGGCGGGAAATCCTCGCCGGTCGTATGCAGGTGGATATCGCTGTAACGCGCGACCAGCCCGACATCCAGGTTGGAGGTGATGTCATAGCGCAGTTTGGTCGAGACTGTCAGGTTGTCATTGTAGTCATCGTTGCGCGCCTCTCCGGGGGGCAGCAGGTCAAGCGGTGTGACCGGCGTGGCACCGGCATGGTAGTGGGCGACGTTCACGCTGTAGTGAAACGCGTCCTGCGAGCCGCTGACCCTCGCCGCCTGATTGAACGTCTCGAAGCTGCCGCCCTCGATGGCCGCCGTCAGCGACATGGGACCCTGCCCGTTGTGAGTGATGATGTTGATGACTCCGCCGATGGCGTCCGAGCCGTACAGGCCGCTCTGCGGACCGCGCAGCACCTCGATGCTCTCGATGTCCGCCGTCAGCAGCTGGCCGAAATCGAAGGCACCGGTGGAGTTGCTCGGGTCGCTGACGTCGATGCCATCGATCAGCACCTTGGTGTGATTGGAGTTGGTGCCGCGGATGAAGACCGAGGTGACACCGCCGGGGCCGCCGGTCTGCACCACGTTCAGTCCCGGAACCGTCTTGAGCACATCGCTGATGGTGCGCTGCTGGCGCGCCTCGATGTCCGCGGCTGTGATGAGAGTGACGCTGCTCGCGATCTCGACTGCGGGTGTCGGCACCTTGGTTGCGCTGACGAGGACCGTCAGCTGCTCATCGCCATCCGCGGCGTGCGCTGCGCCGCAGAAGAACGCCGCGGCGAGCAGGCCGAGTGGGAGAGAACTGAGCCGACGCGGGGAGGCTTCGCGACCTGTTGACATGACGAGCTCCTTATCGTGCACACACCCGTGCCCGAGGGTGTCGCATGGCGGAGCTGGCAGCGCGCGGTCGAGCATGAGCTTCGACCGCCAACCACATCGCCCGCCGCGACGCCCATCGGTTGACGCTTGAGGCCGGTCTCCGGGCTCTCGAGTTGGAGGGTGACTCCGGGTGGATCGCCTTCCCGCGCCCTTCTTGGCAGACGCAGTGGCTCTGTGTGATCCACCGAACTCGATTACCGTTGCGGGGGCAGCGCCGGCTTTGGACGAATCCGCACCGGACTTCCCGTTTAACCGCTCCGCAATGTGCAGCCACAGCCTGCTGCCGCACGCGTTGGAGCGGACACCTCACGCGGCGCGAAGCCTGCCTGCGCTGCGTAGCTGCCGTCAAGAGCCGGACGCCTGTTAGCGCCGCATGGCATGATCTGCGACGTGGGAATGACCAAAGACGACACGCGCACGACGCAGCTCAACGCGGTCGCCGAGTGGGCCGGTTACCTCGGATTGGCACCGCTGGTGTTATGCCTCGCGGGTGTCGGATTGCTGCCGGCGTACGCCTGGCAGGAGCTCGCACAGCGCGCTGCACTCGCCTGGGGGGCGCTGCTGCTGGCTGCGGCCGCGGCGGTGCATTGGGGACTTGCGCTGGCGGGCCACCTGCCATCGCCACGTGCGCGCATCGGTGCGGTGCTCGCCGCCGCGCTCGCCGGGGCGGCGGCAGTCGTGGTCGGCGGACAGCGCGGTCTCGCACTGCTGGTGGTCGGACATGGAGGATTCTGGTTCTACGAGAAACACGGTCTCGGAAGCCTGCTGCCGGAGCGACACCTGGCGCTGCGGCGGCAGATGACTTTCGCGATCTGCATGCTGCTCGCCCTCACGATGTTCGTGTCCGACACGGCTGGCCTCAGCTGAAGCGACTGCGGCCCCATGGAAGATTTCGTTTCCGCACCGTGGCTGCGCCGCCTGATCACGGCGGGATTGCTCACGGGCCTGGTGGTGCTCGGCTTTCGGGTGATGGAGCCCTTCATCGTCCCGGTCGTGTGGGCGGCCATCCTGGCGTTCGTGACCTGGCCCGGCTATCGGCGAGTGGTCAGCGCCTGTAGTGGTCGGCGCGCGATCGCCTCACTGATCATGACCATGGCGGTGTCGCTGGCGGTGATCGCGCCGATCGCCTGGCTGGCCCTGGTGCTGCGCATCGAGCTCGTGCGCCTCTGGCACGACACGCAGGCCGCGCTAGCCGGCGGCATGCAGGTGCCACCGGCACTGCTGAGGATTCCATGGCTCGGCGACACCTTGCGTGATCTGGCTGCGCGCGCCGCACAGGATCCGCATGTTCTCGGCTTGGAGCTGCGTCGGGTCACGGATCACTCGTTCGATCACATCGCACACCTGATCGGGGGCATCAGCCGCGAAGCGGTAAAGATGGCTTTCACCGCGCTCAGCCTGTTCTTCGTCTATCGCGACGGGGAACGCCTCGCTGCGCAGCTGACCCAGGCGCTCCAGCAGGTGCTCGGGGCGCGAGTCCACAATTACCTGCGTGCCATCGAGCAGACGGTCAAGGCGGTCGTGTACGGGCTGGTGTCGACGGCGCTGGTGCAGGGCTTGCTGGTCGGTCTCGGCTACTGGGTCGCGGGCGCAGGTGCACCGGTGTTCCTCGCGGCGCTCACCACCGTCTGCGGGCTGATTCCCTTCGCGGCGCCGACCGTCTGGCTCGGCGTATGCGTGTGGCTCTTCCTCACAGGCAGCACCGCTTCTGCCATCGGATTGTTGATCTGGGGCGGACTGGTGCTTGGCTGGACCGACCACATCGTCCGGCCCTTCCTCATAAGCCGCGAAGCGCCCATCCCGTTCATCATCGTGTTGTTCGGAGTGCTCGGCGGACTCGCGGCCTTCGGGCTCGTCGGGCTGTTCATCGGACCGGTGATTCTCGCGGTGCTGCTCGCGCTGTGGCGCGAGTGGCTGTTCGAGAGCCGCGGGCCCGCCGCGCCCGCGGAAGGCTCGCGCAACAAACCTCAATGAGCCTCACGCACCGAGAAACATGCGGTACGCAGGGTTCGCGGTCTCCTCGACGTACCCGTAGTGCAGCGCGTTGAGATGGTCCAGGAAGTCCGCGCGCTCCGCCGGCGGCACCTGGATGCCGGCGAGCACCCGGCCGTAGTCCGAGCCGTGATTGCGGTAGTGGAACAGGCTGATGTTCCAGCGCGAGCCGATCGCCTGCAGAAATCTCAGGAGTGCCCCGGGACGCTCGGGGAATTCGAAGCGATATAACACTTCGTGCGCGATACCGCGCGCGTGGCCGCCGACCATATAGCGCACGTGCAGCTTCGCCATCTCATCGCCGCTCATGTCGGTGACCGTGAAGCCCGCGGCGCGCAGCCCGGCGAGCACCGTCTCCTTCTCGGCGCTGCCGCCCGTCAGGGCGAGACCCGCAAAGATCTGCGCGCTGTCGGCGCCGCCGTAGCGATAGTTGAACTCGGTCACGCTGCGCCGCCCGAGCGCTTCGCAGAACTGCAGAAAGCTCCCCGGCCGCTCGGGAATCACCGCCGCGAGCAGTGCCTCGCGCTCGCCACCGAGGTCGGCCCGCTCTGCCACGTGTCGCAGCCGGTCGAAGTTCATGTTGGCGCCGCTGGCGATCGCCACCAGGCGCTTGCCGCGCCAGCCCTCGCGCGCCACGAACTTTTTGAGACCGGCCAGCGCC
>JAFAVO010000206.1 GCA_019242385.1 Gammaproteobacteria bacterium
CGCAGCACGTGACGGGCGCCCGCCTCGAGTGTCTCCCAGCTGCGCGAAGCGCCGAGCCCGGTATCGGAGCGGAAATACTGGATCTGTGCCGCCGTCCCGCGCGTTGCGAAGGTCGAGGCATCACGGTTGTCGAAGAACCCCGATGCGACCAGACCCGCGTCGGTGTACTTACCGGTGGGCAGCAGGCTGCTGCCGGTGTCTACCTCGACGCGCCTGCGGTCAGCGAAGTAGCCGCCGCGAAGCTGAGCGTTGGATCCGAGATTGACCCCGGCATCGATACGGCCGCCGAAGTCGATGAAGAAATACTGCGCGATCCGCCGGTAATCGTTGTAGATATCCTCGATGGACCGGGAAGCGAGCGCGCCAGGCTCGATGAAAAAAATCTGCGCGGTGTCCAGCGGCTGGTAGAGGCTGGTCAGGAAGCTGGTCGAGGTGCCGAGCTGCACGCGGTTGCGCCACTGACCGCCGTAATCATTGAGCCAGCGCCGCACGTACTGCAGCTCGAGCTCGAAGCGCAGCTCACCGCCGCCGGCGGCGTAGATCCCCATGCTCGGACGCAGCACGTTGGGGCCGATCTGCCGCTCGCGCGGCTCCCACACCAGGACGGGATTATCCGGATCCCCCTCCAGGTGGTACTCGACGGTCTCGAGGTCATCGAGCACGGCGAGACGGGCCGCATCGCGGCTGATTGCGCTGATGTCGACCGTATCGCCCGCCCGCACGCGGGTGAGCGAGCGCAGATATTCCGGATTGACGTACTTGAGTCCGCGGAACTCGACACCGGCCACCCGGATCTCGACCTTCTGGCTCACGGTCACGCGGTTGCGCCAGGCGGCGTATTCCGCGGGCGTGACCGACAAGGACGCCAGACGCGCGGCCATCGCCCGCGCCGCCTGCTCGCCGAGTGGTATCGTTTCCGCGGTGCGCTCGAAATCCGCCGCACTGAAGTCACCCAGCTCGACATCGATACGGACATCGCGGGCGGTCAAGGTCTCGAGCTGGGCGCGCTCGTTCGCCTCCATCATGATGTCGTTGCTGCGCGAGACGAGGCTGGCGGGGCCGATGAGCTGCTCGCGCGGCGCCGTCGGCTTGGCAAGGTTCACCGCGATCACTACATCCGCGCACAGGTTGCGTGCGACATCGATCGGCAGATTGCGCACGATGAAGCCATCCGCCAGCACATACTGACTGGTCACCACCGGCGCAAACGCTCCGGGAATCGCCATGCTGGCGCGCATGGCACCCGCGATGTCGCCGCGACCGATGACCACCATGTTCCCCGTGAGCATGTCGGTTGCGACCGCGCGGTAGGGAATCGGCAGCCGATCGAAGTCGGCCACCGCGCGCGCCTGGGCGACGTAGGCGCGCAGCACGTCCTCGATGCGACTCGAGGCGATGAGTCCGCTCGGCGGGATGATGCGGCCGTTCTTCAGGCCGAGCTCGACCGAGCCGCTGGTATCGTTGAAGCGCTTCTGCTCCGCGGGCAGGAGATCGCGGCTGCCGACGCCGCCGACGACCGACTTCCAGTCCACGTGAGTGACGAATTGCTCGATCTCCGCGGCGCGCATTCCCGAGGCGTACCCACCCCCGACCAGTGCCCCCATGCTGGTACCGGCGATGCAGTCGATGGGAACGTGCAGCTCCTCGAGCACCTTCAGCACGCCGATGTGCGCGCCTCCGCGTGCGCCGCCGCCGGCGAGCGCCAGGCCCACGCGCGGCCGCTTGCCATCAGGCGCCGGGGTGGCCGCCGGCGCGAGCGTCTGTTGGCCGGACGCGAGCGCAGTGACCAGTGACGCCACGAGGCCGATGAGCGGACCCCGGCCCGCCTGCCGCCGGGCGGGACCTTGCCGCAGCATCATGTGCACTTGCTCTTGCACGGTTGACCGTCAGTTTGCAGTCGCCTGCCGCATAAGTCCTGCCCAAGCCGTTGCGCGATTACAGTCTACGGATCGCCTTGCTTCAAACAATCGGACCCTCGGCCTGCACGACTTCGATTATTTCGCCGGCGCGTGGACACCCATCAGCACCGCCCGGAGGGAGCGCGGCGTCGACAGTCACCACGACGGGTTCGGGCGTGCGCAGGCAGTGACGCTCAGCGCGCGAAGCCGAGCGTCTTCAGCGCATCCGCGATCTCTTCGAGCGTGCGCGGATCGTCGATGGTCGCCGGCATGTTGTAAGGCTGAGCGTCCGCGATGGCGCGCATGGTCGCGCGCAGCACCTTGCCCGAGCGGGTCTTCGGCAGGCGCGCGACGATGGCCACGTGGCGAAACGCAGCCACTGCGCCGATGTGCTGGCGCACGCGCTCGATCAGCTCCTGCAGCACTTGCTCGGGCGCACGCGCCACTCCGGATTTCAGCACCACGAGTCCGAGCGGCAGCTGGCCCTTGAGCGAATCGGCAACGCCGATCACGGCGCACTCCGCCACATCCGGGTGGCCCGCGAGCACCTCCTCCATACCACCGGTCGA
>JAFAVO010000009.1 GCA_019242385.1 Gammaproteobacteria bacterium
CGAACAGGTCGAAGGCATCGCGCCCCTGCGCCAGCTCGCCTTCGACTCCGCTGACGATGTGCATGACGTGGCTGTAGCGCTCGATGGAGCGATAGGGGTCGACGCGCACGCTGCCGGCGCGGGCGACACGCCCGAGATCGTTGCGGGCAAGGTCCACGAGCATCACGTGCTCGGCGTTCTCCTTCGGATCGGCGAGGAGCTCCGCGGCATGGGCCGCATCGCTCGCACCGTCCGCACCCCGTGGACGTGTGCCGGCGATCGGGCGCAGCTGCGCGCGACGATTGTTGAGCTTCACCAGCGCCTCGGGTGAGGAGCCGACCACCGTCACCTCGCCGAGCGTGCAGTAATACATGTAGGGCGAGGGGTTGATGAGCCGCAGCGCGCGATACACCTGAAAGGGATCGAGGTCGTGCCCGCCGGAAAAACGACTGGCGAGCACCAGCTGGTAGACATCGCCGGCCGCAATGTGCTGCTGTGTGCGGCGCACGCCCGCGAGATAGTCGCCGCGGCTGAATGCGGCGGTGGGCGGTGCGTAGCTGCCGCGGTGGCGGCCGTTCGGCAGCCCGCCGCGCAGCGCGCGCACGACTTCGCTACGCAGCGTGCGCCGCTCGGACTCGGTACCGGCATGCATGAGAGCAATACCGCGTGTCAGGTGATCGAACACCAGCACCGAGCGCGGCGCAATGTAATGCAGCGCCGGCACCGGCCCGGCCTGCGATGCCGCGGCGGGCAGCCGCTCGAAGTGACGCACGACATCGTACGCGGCAAACCCCACCAGGCCCCCGGCAAGCGGCACCCCGGTGATCTCCGGCTGCGGCCGCGGCGCGTTGGCGAGCGCGGTGCGCAAGCCCTGGAGCAGCGCCGCGCCGCTCGGCGGCACCGGGGTACGCTCGCCAGCGATCACGAGCCCGCCCGCATCCAGGCGCACCTCCAGCCCATCGCCGAAACCGATGAAGGAGAAACGCCCGAGGCGCTCGCCTCCCTCGACGCTCTCGAGCAGAAAGCGGGGGCGGAACGCGCCGAGCTTCATGAACGCCGAGACGGGCGTATCGAGGTCCCCGGTGATGTCGAAATGCGTTTGCAACGCTCGAGGTCTCCGTAACGCTGAGGCAACAAAAAACCCATCCCGGGGTTATCCGGAGATGGGTTTCTGGTGCCGTTGGATCCGTTGAGTCGCGAGAAAAAAGCTAACCGTCAGCCCACTCCGTCAGGAAGTGCGCCACCACCATGGACGCGCGCGGCTGTAGCTCGGTTGCGACATTTGCGCCTGAGTATCGCCGCCTGACACGCGCGGCGTCAAGCCGCCGGGGCGGCGCCCGCGATGTTGTTGCCTCAGGCTTGCATGCACAGGAACAGGCGCAATTTCCCCGCGACGGAACTAGAATGCCGCGCGGCGCGCACGCGCCATCGATGAGTGCACTGCGGTGAGTTTCAAGCAACTGCTCGAGAGCTGGCGGCAAAGCGCCGCGGCGCCCCGCACCGTAGCTACTTATCCGGTGCATCTGGCGCTCGATGACGCTGCGCAGCTCGCCGCACTGGCGGAGATGTTCCCCGGGCGTTCGACCGAGCAGCTGATCACCGAGCTGCTCAGCGCAGCGCTCAAGGAGCTCGCCGCCGCCATGCCCTACGTCGCCGGCGGCCGGGTGATCTCCACCGACGAGCACGGCGACCCGGTGTACGAGGACGTCGGTCCGACGCCGCGTTTCATGGAGCTGACGCGGCTGCACCGTCGTGCCCTCCAGGCGCCCCGGCGGCTCCCCGCGCGGCGTAAGAAGCGCCGGCCGCGGCGCGTTACGAGGTGAGACCATGCCCTCCTTCGACGCAGTCTCCGAGCTCAATAGCCACGAGGTGGCCAACGCCGTCGATCAGGCCAATCGCGAGCTCGGGCAGCGCTTCGATTTCAAGGACACCGGAGCACGCTTCGAGCTCAAGGACTTCATCGTGACGCTGCAGGCGCAGGTCGACTTTCAGCTCAAGCAGATGCTGGAGATCCTCAAGCTGCGCCTCTCCAAACGCGGCATCGATCTGGGCTGTCTCGAGATCAAGGAGCCCAGCACCACGCTCTCGAGTGCGCAGCAGGAAGTGGTTCTACGCCATGGCATCGATGCCGATACGGGGCGAAAGATCACGCGACTCGTGAAGGACTCCAAGCTCAAGGTGCAGGCGAGCATCCAGGGCGACAAGGTGCGCGTCAGCGGCAAGCAACGCGATGAGCTGCAGGCGGCGATCGCGCTGCTGCGCGGGGCCAAGCTCGAGGTACCTCTGCAGTTCACCAACTTCCGCGACTGAGGCGGGCAATGGTGCGGCACAGCTCCTCGGTGGCATCGAGGACGCTCGGGCCGAGGCGGCTGAGCGCCTGATTCTCGAAGGCCAGTACCCGGTGGTTACGCACCGCGGCGAGGCCCGGGAAGCGCTGCCAGTCGGCCACCCACGCTGCACCTTCCCCGGGCGGAGCGGCCGCAAGAATGATGTCCGGATCGCGCCCGATCACCGCCTCGGTGTCGACCAGCGGGCCGGGCTCGGGCAGATCCGCAAACAGGTTGCGTGCGCCGCAGAGCTCGAGCGCATCACTCATCAGATGGCGGCCGCCGATGGTGTAGACCGGCCGATTCCACACCTGCAGCAACACACTCGGTCGGTGCCCCCGCGCGGGGTAAGTGCGCCGGAGCGCAGCCAGGCGTGCTTCGAGAGCTGCCGCGGCCGGCTCGGCCACCGCCGCGGTGCCCGCGAGCACCCCGAGCCGCCGGAGCGATGCCGGAAGGTCCGCGAGGCGCGCCACCTGCTGCCGGTAGAGCGGAATGCCGAGTGCCTCGATTTTGGCGCGCTGAGCCGGGTTGCCGCCCGCCGGCCATGCGATCACCACATCCGGGTGCAGCGCGACGAGTCGCTCCATGTCGATCGCGGCCACATCACCGATACGAGGCACGTTGCGTGCCGCGGCTGGCTCGCTCGAGTACTGCACGGTGGCAATGAGCTGCCGGCCTGCGCCCGCCGCAAAGAGCATTTCAGTGGCACCGGGGGTCAGGCTGACGATACGCAGCGGCGCGGCAGGCACCTCGACCGCGGCACCGAGATCGTCTGATACGGCGCGCAGTGCGGGCGCAGCGGCCTGGACAGCGAATGGCGCGCCGGCACACCACGTGGCGAGGATGGCCGTCGGGATGCGCGCGCCGAGTGCGGAGAAGCTCATCGGGGCTCGAAAGCCCGGCGCGTCGTCACGTGGTCAGGAGCGCACCGGCGCCGCGGCCATCGGGCGCGGGGGTGACAGCCGCGAGCCGAGCACGATCAGCGGTACGAGCGTGCCGAGAAAGACGAGGTGGTACCAGAGGGGGAAGAGGCTCCAGAGCCGCAGGTGCACCGGAATGAACGCGAGCAGCAGCAGTATGCCGAGCAGCAACGGCACGCGCGGGCTGGCGGGCGCAATCCATCGGGCGAGCGCACCGGCGAGAAGCGAGCTGAGCGCACCGATGAGGAGTCGAGACCACAACATGCCGAGGGTGAAGCCCATGGTGGGCTCGGCCGCCGCGTAACCGGCGAGCGCGATCCGCAGCGCGCGGTTCAACACCGATATCGCCACCACCCAGAGCACGAGACCCGCGAGCAACGCAAGGATCGCTCTCTTCACACTCAGAGCTGACCGGCGTTGGCGGGCTTCAGGTAGTGCCTCGGGAACACCACGCGGAATGTGGTGCCCTCTCCCGGGGAGGTTTCCATCTCGAGACTGGCGTCGAGCAGCTCGCACAGCCGCTTGACGATCGAGAGTCCGATGCCTTCACCGCCGCCATCGCGCACACTCTCCGGATCGCTCTGTGATTTGAGCGTCGGTGCCGGGCGCGCATTCGGCTCGGATTGCTGCGCCTCGGCGGTTGCCTCGAGCACGGCATGCTCGAGGGGGGCTGCCGGTGAGCCCGCCTGGAAGCCCGGGCCGGTATCCTGCACGCACAGCAGCCACTGCTGCACATCCGCCACGTCGCGCTCCGCCCACACCACCCGTACGCCACCGCGCTGCGTGACGTTGAGCGCATTGAGGACCAGGTTCTGCGCGATGCGCTGCACCTTGGCGGGATCGCCGTCCGCCCACAAGGTCTGGGGACCCTCGACTTTGATGAACAGGCCGCGGTGCTGGGCGAGCGCTCGTACCGAGCCGCAATACTCGCGCAGCAGCGCCGCGGCATCGAAGCGGCCGAGGCGCAGTTGCTCCTGTCCCGCCTCGAGTCGGGCGAGGTCCGTCATGTCGCTGAGGAGCGTACGCAGTGCCTCGACCGAGCGCCGCAAAGCCTGCGAGGTGGCCTCGCGCTGTGGATCGTTGAGGTTCTGGTGCAGCAGAGCACTCGAGGCATTGGCGACGACACCGACGGAGCCGCGCAGGTCGTGGGCGGCCTCACGCCAGCTCTCGGCGCGCTGCTTCTCCAGGCGCTGCAGCTGCAGCAGCGCCCACTCGAGCTCGCGCGCCCGGCTCGCGGCGGCCGAGCGCTGCAGCCGCTCGTAGCTCGAGGCGCTCTCGCACACCCCCTCGCCGCAGAGGCGCACGAGCGCACGGCGAGCGAGCGGCATGGCGCTCGCCTGGAGCTCCGGATGGGCGCAGGCGTAATCCTCGAGCTCACTGAGCAGGCAGTACTGCAGGTGGCCCCATTCACGGATCGCCTCTCGCTGGTTGTACCCCTGCTGCCAGCGGTGTACGCCGTGCTCGGCGGCGCTGATGACCTGATCTTCGAACGCGACCTCCTTCTCGAGCGGATCGCGTGCCTGCAGACGCCGCTCGAACGCAGCGAGCAGCTGCGGAATGTGATCGGTGAACTGGGCCCGCGCGAGGCTCGATGAGGCGCTGAGCTCCGGGTCGGCTTCGACCGCCCGCTGCCAGGCCCGCAGGATCGCGCGCCGGCGCGCCGCGAGATGGCGCGCCAGCGCTGCCAATGCCTGATTGGTGTCGTCCGGTTCGGTCACAGCCGAGCTCTGCCGCAGAATTCGATGCGCGCACTATACGCTGCGCTCTCGCCACGCCAAGGGTGGGCGTGGCGTCTGCAGCGCCGACGCCGGCAGCGCGCGCTGCGCGCGGCGCCGGCACAGCTTTATGCCGCGGCTTTCGCCAGCTGCTCGCCGCCCGAGCTCTCGAGCACGCGCGCCACAGCGTGCACCGTGGCCGCAATGCGCACGGCGCTCTGCACCGCTTCACGTTCGAGCCCGTGCTGGCGCAACTGCCGCTCGTGCGCGGCGACACAGCTGCCGCAGCCGTTGATGGCGGAGACCGCGAGCGCGAGGAGCTCGAAGTCCGCCTTGGCGATGCCCGGGTTGCCTATGACGCTCATGCGCAGCCGCGCCGGCAGCCTGGCGTACTCCTCATCTTCCACCAGGTGCAGGAAGCGGTAGTACACGTTGTTCATCGCCATGATGCCCGCCGCGGCATGCGCGGCGCTCACGTGCGCCGCATCGAGGTGCTGCGCAGCCAGGGCCTGCAGCCGGCGAGTGAAGTCCGCATTGCGCGAGGCCGCCGCCGCGGCGAGCGCCACCGCCCATATCTGCCGCTCGCTCAGCCCCGGCGCACCCGCCGGGGTCAGCACGGTGCCGAGATTAA
>JAFAVO010000039.1 GCA_019242385.1 Gammaproteobacteria bacterium
CACCGCGCGATCCGCGATCAACAGCTTGTTGTGCATGCGAAAGTCGAGTCGGCGGTGGCTGAACAGATACTCGGTACCGCGCAGGAAGCTGTTGTGGCCGCGATAACGCCAGGGGTTGAAGACGCGGATCTCCACGTTCTGCTCTCCGGCGAGCCCGAACAGCTGCTCATCGCCGCGGATGGTCTCGCCGTCATCGACCAGGATGCGCACGCGCACGCCGCGGGCGGCCGCGCGCAGCAGCGCCTCGGTGACCAGCTTGCCCGACTCGTCTCCGTGGAAAATGTAGTACTGCAGATCGAGCGAGCTGTGCGCGGCGTCGATGAGCTCGAGACGCAGCAGCAAGCCATCGATACCGAGCGAATACAGCCGGAAGGCCGATTCGGCCTTGGCATCGGCGGGGGGGGCACCGCGCTGCAGTTGCAGCAACTCGGGATTCGGCGCGGCCGATGCCAGCGGCGAAGGCTGCCGCGGATAGTCGCGACCGGGGAGTGTCGTGCACCCGCAGAGCAGCAGGGCGCACCCAAGAGCGAGCAGACGTGGCATCCGTGCCGAGTCGAGTTGTTACGTGAGCTGTGACTGTAGCTGTTATTGAGTGAATCAGCTATGAATGTAACTCTCGAGCTGCTGGATCTGCTGTTGCTGGTCGGCAATGACCGCCTTCACCAGATCGCCGATCGACACCATGCCGACAACCCGTCGGCCTTCGACGACAGGCAGATGCCGCACACGGTGGTCGGTCATGAGCTGCATGCATTTTTCCACCGTGGCCTCTGGCTGCACCGTGAGCACCGGTGTGCTCATGATGTCGCGTACCGGAGTGTCGGCCGAGGAGCGGCCCTTGAGGATGACCTTGCGGGCGTAGTCGCGCTCGGAGACGATGCCGGTGAGCTCATCGCCCTGCATGACGAGCAGCGCGCCGACGTGACGCTCCGCCATCATGCGGATGGCCTCGAGCACCGCTGCAGCGGGCGAGACCGAGAAGACCTCGCGACCCTTACGATCGAGCAACTGGCGTACGTTCATCATCGCCGATGACCTCGCATCGTTGATGCCCCCGCAGCCGAGCTTAGCCTAGCGCGCCGCGGCTCCCACTTCCACGCTGAGCGTGACGTCGGCAGTAATGTCGAGCGTCCCCGCTTCCACCGGTGTCGGCGCCGCCTCCGCGCTCGCGGCGCGCGCCGCGCCGTTGAAGGCGCGCACCGGCATGATGCGCGGTGTGTTTTCCTCGACGGTGAGCACCCGCAGCACCTTCAAGCCGAGCGCGGCGGCGAGCACGTCGACCTCAGCACGCGCGCGCAAAGCGGCCTCGCGCAGGGCCTGGGCACGCACCGCGTCCTGGTCGCGCAGGGTGAACTGGATGCCCTGGATGCGATTGGCTCCGGCCTGCGTCGCCGCATCGATGACGGGACCCATCCGGGTGAGGTCATCGAGGGTGACCTCCAGGACGTTGAGTGCCGTGTAGCCCTCGATGGTCGGCTCGCCTTCCTTGGGATGGTAGCGATAGTTGGGAGTGAGCGAGTAGCTGATGGTCTTGAAGGCACCCGTGGGTCCTGCAGCCTTGCGCACCGCAGCGAGCACGCGGTCCACCTCGCGTGCATTCTGCGCTGCCGCATCCTGCGACTGCGCGGCACGGGTCGTGACGCCGATATCGATCTGCACGCGATCCGGCTTGGCGGTGACACGGGCATCGCCGGTGACGCGAATCGACGACAGCGGCGGCTGCGCAGCCTGCTGCGCGGGTGTGCCGGTCGCCGCGCAGCAGGCGAGCACGGTCAGGAGCGAGCAAGCCAGTTGTTGCGAGCGGCCGGAACGCATTCGCATATTGTAAGCATGCGGCGTGCGGCAGTTCATAGTTTGGCCAGCGGACCGCGCGGCTGGCAGCGGCAGGCAGGTATACAGTCATGCATGGAGAGTGCGGAAACTCACGTCGCGGCGGACCGGTTCGAGATCTCCTCGGGCAGGGGGCTGCTCGTCACCGAGCTGTCCTCGGCCATCGCCATCTGCCTGTACGATGCCAGTGAGGAGGCGGGTGCGCTGCTGCACCTGCGCTGCATCGTGAAGAGCTCGAAGCCCGCCGACGTCACCGATACGACACTCGCCACCGAGCTGCTGCTGCTCGATCGCTGCCTGCAGTCGCTGCGCGAGACCGCTCCGGCCGCACGCGATCTGCAGGCGCGCATCGTGGCGCACCTGACCGAGGCTCCCCAGGCACGGCCGGTTTACGACAGCGTGATCTCGCTGGTGAAGCGCTTTCTCGAGGACCAGCAGGTGACGCTGCTGCCGGAGGATGTCGCTACCGGCCAGCCGCGCCGACTGCGTTTCCGCCCGCACATGGGCTGGGTGCACACGCAGCAGTCCTGAGTGTCATGCGCGCCGGACGCGAAGCCGCGGTCCCGGAGGCAGTCAGGGCCGCCCTCGAGCGGCTGCTCGGCGAGCGGGTCGGACACGTCAAGGTGATCGAGCACTCCTGGTTCGCGCGGCTGCACGGGGCACACGCCACCACGCGGCTCGAGCGCATCTACCTGCGCGGCAGCGCGGCCGAGTTCTTCAGCAATCCCTGGCTCATGCTGCACGAGTATTGCCACGTGCTGCGCCAGTGGCAGACGGGCTCCCTCACGGTGCGCGCTTATCTGCTCGAATGCCTGCGGCACGGCTACTGGCAGAACCGCTTCGAGGTCGAGGCCCGCGCCTTCGCGGACCAGAATGCACCGCAGCTGCACACGCTGCTGAGCCAGTCTCAGCCGAGCAGCGCCTCGCGGCGGTAGAGGCCCCCGGCGAGCGCGATCAGCAGCGCGGCGAGCGCGAGTGTCACCCCCACCGAGAGCGCGACCCAGCTCGGCGGCAGAGTTTCCGCCCGCAGCAGACTGGTGATGAGGAAATGCTGGCTGAGCGAGGGCACCGCCATCAGCGCGAGCTTCGGCCGCAGCCCCATGAGTCCCGCGAAAGCGAGCGGCAGCGTCGGCACGAGCAGCATGAGCGCCAGATAGGTCTGCGCCTCGCGATAGCTGCGGGTGTAGGCCGCCACCACCGTCATGAGCGCTGCCCCGAGCGGCGCGAGCGGCAGGCTGAGGAGAATCACCTGCAGCGCCACCCGCGGCCCGAAGTTGACGCTCATGCCGAAGCGCTCGAGTCCCATGTAGCGCAGCAGGATCGCGAACGCCGTCACCGTCAGGGTGAGCGAGAGCAGCATGTAGGCGCAGGTCGCGAGGATCTTGCCGTAGATCAGCTGCTCGCGCGGCACCGGCACGGTGAGCAGCGGCTCGAGCGAGCCGCGCTCGCGCTCGCCGGCGGTCGCGTCGATGGCCAGATACATGCCGCCCATCAGCATGGTGAGCAGCACGAGGTAGCTGAGCGTGCCGAGAATGAGCACGGAGCGGGCCGCGGGCGTCGACACGTCGATGTCCTGCACCGCGATCGGTGCCACGAGGAGTGGATCGACGCCGCGCGCCGCCAGCCGCAGCCGGCCGAGAAGCGCGCCGTACTCGCCGATCAGGCCGCGGATGCGCATGCTCTCACCCGAGCCGGCGAGATCGGAGGCGTCGGCGTAGAGCTCGAGCGCCGCGGGCAGTCCCGCGGCGAGGCGGCTGCCGAAGTCGGCATCGACGGCGAGCACCTGCTGGCGGTGGCCGGCGCGTACCTCCTGACGGGCTGTCGCTTCGTCGTAATCGACGGGGGTCACCGTCACGCCGTGGTCACGCAGGAAGGCGAGCAGGTTGGGCGCGCGCTCGCCGTGAGCGACGGCGAGCTCGAGCGGGCGGTCGTGCTCGCCGATCCCGCGCTCGAGACGCAGCGTCAGCCCGCCGGCGAGCAGCAGCGGACCGAGCAGCGGCCCCAGGATCAACGCCGAGATCAGCGTGCGGCGCTCGCGCAGGTTCTCGCGAAACTCCTTGAGGAACACCGTGAAGACCGCGCGCATGGGCGCTACTGCGCGGCGCGGGCGACGAGGCGCACGAAGGCCTCCTCGAGAGTCGCGGCGGCGGCGCGCGTGCGGATTTCCTCGGGTGCGCCCTGCTCGAGCACCGTGCCATGGGCGATCACCACGACCTCATCGCACAGCGCGCTCACCTCCTGCATCACGTGGCTGGAGAAGAGCACGCAGTGCCCGGCGTCGCGCAACTGTAGCAACACGCGCCGCAGCGCGCGCACCGCCATGACATCGAGCCCGTTGGTCGGCTCATCGAGCACCAGGTTGCGCGGCCGATGGATGAGCGCCCGCGCCAGCGCGGTGCGCAGCCGCTCGCCCTGCGAGAACCCGCGAGCCGGCCGGTCGGCGAACTCCTCCATCTCGAGCAGCTTGATGAGCTCGGCGGCCCGGGCCCGTCGGGCCGCGCGCGCGAGCCCCTGCAGCGCGCCGAAGTAGAGGATGTTCTCGCGCGCGCTCAAATTCGGATAAACGCCCGCGCCGTGCGGCAGGACGCCGAGGCATGCGCGCGCGGCGAGCGGCGCGTGCACGGCGCTGTGCCCGTCGATGAGCGCATCGCCACGGTCGGGAACCAGCACGGTGTAGAGCATGCGCAGGGTGGTCGACTTGCCTGCGCCGTTGGGACCCAGGAGTCCGGTGATGCGGCCATCGGCGGCGCGCAGGCTCACCTCGCGCACCGCAGTCACCGCGCCGAAGCGCTTCGCGAGCCGCTGCGCCTCGATCACGGCGGTGGACCGTTGCGTGAGGTGAAGAAGGCGAGCGGGCGCACCGCGCGCACGCAGCTGGCGTCGAGCGACTCGACGGCACCGCTCCCGAGGAACTGCGCCATGATCCGATCGACGCAGGGCGCGGTGAGCTGGCCGTGGCCGAAGCCCTCCAGGACCAGATCGAGGTGGTGCGTGAAGGCCCCGGCGACCGCGTGCGCGTAAGCGGGCGGGGTGGCCGGATCCTCGCTCCCCGAGAGCAGCAGTGCCGGCACCTCGCTGTGCAACGGCGCGCGCAGGTCAACATCCACCGCTCCACGCGGCCAGACCCGGCAAACGGCCTCGAGGCCATCGAGCTGCCGGGTGCCGAGGTAGGTGCTTGCGAGCCGTGCCCGGTCGATCGCCTGGTCCGCAAAGAGCGGCACATCCTCGGCACAGACCACGCTGTTGTGCATGCCGGTGGCGATGCTCTGGGCATACGCGCGCTCGACCATGAGGTACTGCGAGGCGAGCGGTGCGTAGTCCTCCTGTGCCGATGCGGCGTGCAGCAGCAGCGGCAGGAGCGCTGCGTACTCGCTGGTGTAGCTGAGCAGGCGCAGCACGCTCGCCAGATGGGCGGCACCGAACTCGAAGGACCGGTCCTCGCCCGTCAACGGGTCGTGGGCGCTGATGGGCACGGTGCTCAGGCGCAATGCCGCGCGCACCGCCTGGTAATCGCCGTGCGGATCGCCGAAGCGGTCGCGGCAGGCGGCATCGGCCGCGCAGCGCCGCAGGATGCCACCGAGCGCCGCCTCCGCATCGATCGCGGTGGCGGCCCCCATCGGCTGATCGATCGGTACCACGCCATCGAGGACCACGCTGCGCGTGCGCGCCGGAAAGCGCCGCAGATACTGCAGCGCGACTCGCGTGCCGTAGGAGGAGGCGTAGAGATTGATGCGCTCGAGACCGAGCGCGGCACGCGCCCGCTCGAGATCCTGCACGGCGGCGCTGGTGGTGTACCAGGCCACATCGGCCCGTGCGCTGAGCGAGGCGAGGCAGGAGCGGGCCGCCGCGGCGATCTCCTTGGGGCTCGGAGGTCCGGTGAGCTCTTCGGGCTCCGGGCACTCGAGGGGGTTCGAGCCGCCGGTCCCCCGCTGGTCGATGAGCACGATGTCGCGATCGCGCTGAATGCGCGCAAAGGCGGGCGCGACCGAGGCATAGAACCCAATGGCCGCAGCGCCCGGACCTCCCGCCAGGACGATGAGCGGGTCCGGCTGCTTGCGGCGGCTGATCGCCGCCACGCGGGCGATGCGCAAACCGATCTGGCGCCCCTCGGGGGCTGCCGGGTTCTCGGGCACCTGGAGCACGCCGCACTCGGCCGCAAGCACCGACAGGCGCAGCGGGTGCTCGATCTGACAGGGCGTGAGCGTAAGAGCCGCTGCCGCGAGCGCCGACCGTGCGGCCGCGGCGGCGAGCAGGGTGCCGAGCGCGACGACCCTACAGGCCGGTGGCATGCACGGATTGCGATCGGGGGGCGGTAGCCATCGGCGGCCAAGGATAAGCCAAGTTTGACCTACAATACGCGCCCGCCCCAGCACCCCGACGTCGAGCAGCCATGAAGGATCCCAAGCCGAGCGCCTCCTGCGACGTGATCGTCATCGGCGGCGGCCACGCCGGCACCGAAGCCGCGCTCGCCGCCGCACGGATGGGCGCAAGGACCCTGCTGCTCACGCAGAGCATCGAGACGCTCGGGCAGATGAGCTGCAATCCAGCCATCGGCGGTATCGGCAAGGGACATCTGGTGCGCGAGATCGACGCGCTCGGTGGCGCCATGGCATGCGCGGCCGATGAGGCCGGCATCCAGTTCCGCACGCTCAACGCCAGCAAGGGTCCGGCCGTGCGTGCCACGCGTGCACAGGCCGACCGGCAGCTCTATCGTCAGGCAATCCGCCGCCGGCTCGAGAACCAGCCGAACCTGCGCCTCTTTCAACAGGAGGTGGGCGATCTCATCACCGAGGGCGGACGGGTACTGGGAGTGATGACCGTCACAGGCATCGCCTTCGAGGCGCGCGCGGTCGTGCTGACGGTGGGTACCTTCCTCGGCGGACGCATCCACGTCGGGCTCGACCAGTACGCCGGAGGGCGCGCCGGCGATCCTCCCTCCAACCGGCTCGCCGCACGATTGCGCGAGCTGCCGCTGCGCGTGGCGCGGCTCAAGACCGGCACACCACCCCGCATCGATGGGCGCAGCATCGACTGGTCGCTTCTCACCCGGCAGCCGGGCGATACGCCGGTGCCGGTCTTCTCGTTTCTGGGAAGGGCCAGTGACCATCCCAGGCAGGTCGATTGTTTCATAACGAGTACAAACGAGCGAACTCACGAGATCATCCGTGCGGCCACCGACCGATCGCCCATGTTCACCGGGGTGATCGAGGGGGTGGGCCCCCGGTATTGCCCCTCGGTCGAGGACAAGGTGGTGCGCTTCGCGGAGAAGTCCTCGCATCAGATCTTCGTCGAGCCCGAAGGGCTTGCGACTCACGAGATCTACCCGAACGGCATCTCTACGAGTCTCCCCTTCGATGTGCAGTGCGAGTTCGTGCGCAGCATTCGCGGCTTCGAGAACGCTCACCTGACCCGTCCCGGCTATGCCATCGAATATGACTTCTTCGACCCGCGCGACCTCAGGAGCTCGCTCGAGACACGGGTCATCCAGGGTTTGTACTTCGCCGGGCAGATCAACGGCACCACCGGCTACGAGGAGGCCGCGGCTCAGGGCCTGGTCGCGGGCATCAACGCCGCGCTCAGCGTGCGCGAGCGCGAGCCCTGGGTACCCAAGCGCAGCGAGGCTTATCTCGGGGTCCTGATCGATGACCTCGTGACGCGCGGGACGCGCGAGCCCTATCGCATGTTCACGAGC
>JAFAVO010000081.1 GCA_019242385.1 Gammaproteobacteria bacterium
CACCGCCAAGGGTGCCGCCCCCAATCCCTCCTGGGTGAACTTCGTCGTCACCGCCAAGGCGCGCAGCGCCATCCGCCATTACCTGAAGGGCCTGCGCCGCACCGAGGCGATCGCGCTCGGCGCCAAGCTGCTCGCCCAATCGCTCGGTGAGTTCTCGCTGTCGCTCGAGGATGTAAGCGATGAAGTGCGCCGCGCGGCGCTCGGCGAGCTCGGCCTCAAGGACCTCGATGAGCTGTATGAGAAGATCGGCCTCGGGGAGCGTCTGGCGCCGCTGGTCGCGCGGCGGCTCCTGCCGGCCGCGCCCGCGAGCAGTGGCCCGGGCGGGCTCGCGCCGCTCGCGATCGCCGGCACCGAAGGCCTGCTCGTCACCTACGCGCGCTGCTGCTTCCCGATTCCCTACGACCCGATTTTCGCCTTCCTGTCCGCGGGTCGCGGGGTGGTGATCCACCGCGAGAACTGCGTCAACGTCGAGGATTACCGCAAGCACCCGGAGAAGTGGCTGCCGGTGAGCTGGCAGACCGCGCCCGATCGGCTGTTCTCCTCCGAGATCCGCGTGTACGTGGTCAATCGCACCGGGGTGCTGGCCGCAGTGGCCGCGGCGATCGCCAGCACCGAGACCAACATCGATCACGTCTCCATCGACGAGCAGGACAGCGACACCGCGGTGCTCACCTTCGAGCTGCGGGTACGCGACCGGCGTCACCTCGCACGCCTCGTGCGGGTCATCCGCCGCATGCCCGATGTGACGCGCGTGACCCGCACCATTGCCGCGCACGCCCGCAGCGACGGCCACCTGAGCCGCAGCGATCCCGACGGCGACGGCGACGATGCGGGCGCCGACAGCGGCTGAGGACCGCCGCCCACCACAGCACAGAGGAGCACCCATGAGCCGCCAGAGCGTCCACACTGAACTCGCACCGCAGGCGATCGGTACCTATTCCCAGGCGGTGCGCGCCGGGAACACGGTGTACCTGTCGGGTCAGGTGCCCTTCGACCCTGCGAGCATGCAGCTGGTGAGCGGAGACTTCGAGGCGCAGGTGCGACGCGTGTTCGAGAATCTCAAGGCGGTGGCCGAGGCGGCCGGCGGATCGCTCGCACAGGCGGTGAAGTTCACCATCTTCCTCACCGACCTCGGCAACTTCGCCAAGGTGAACGAGGTCATGGCGCGCTACTGCGAGAAGCCCTATCCGGCGCGCTCGACCATCGGCGTGGCTGCGCTGCCGCGCGGAGCGCAGGTCGAGATCGAGTGCGTCCTGCACCTCGGCTGAGACACTCGCCCGGCACTTCCGCTGCGCGCAGCGGTCCGGCCCGCGCCGAGCAGCCGGTGACCGCGCTGCGCGGGGTCGGTGCCGCGCTCGCCGAGCGCCTCTCGCGGCTCGGGGTGACGCGCGTGGCGGACCTGCTGTTCCTGCTGCCACTGCGCTACGAGGATCGCACCCAGGTGACGCCGATCGGCGCCCTCCAACCGGGCACGCGGGCCGCGGTCGAAGGTGAGATCCAGCTGAGCGAGGTGGCTTACCGGGGCAGGCGCCAGCTGCTCACGCGCATCTCCGATGGCTCTGGGATGCTGACGCTGCGCTTCTTCTATTTCTCCACGAGTCAGCAGCACAACCTGGCCCGCGGCGTCCGGGTGCGCTGCTTCGGCGAGGCGCGGCGCGGCCCGCTGGGCCTCGAGATGGTGCACCCGGAGTACCGGCGCCTCGGCGGCGAGAGTCCCGCGCTCGAGCAAAGCCTGACGCCCATCTATCCACTCACCGAGGGAGTCCCGCAGGCACGGCTGCGCGCCCTGATCGCGCAGGCGCTCTGCAGCCTCGAGCACACGGGCCCTGAGGATCTTCTGCCGCCGGAGCTCGAGCTCCCCGCTGGAATGCCGGCGTTGCGGCCGGCGCTCGAGTACCTGCACGCGCCACCGCGAGGTGCGCGCCTGGAGGAGCTGGCGGCGGGACGCCACCCTGCGCAGCGGCGGCTCGCTTTCGAGGAGCTGCTCGCGCATCACCTGGCGCTGAAACTGCGGCGGCGCGCGTTGCGCACCGATCTGGCCCCGCCGCTGATCGATGAGGCGCGCCTCGCCGAGCGCTTCCTCGCGGCATTGCCCTTCACGCTTACGCGCGCGCAGTCCCGTGCCCTCGCCGATGCCGACACCGATCTTGCCGGCAGCGCACCCATGGTGCGCCTGCTCCAGGGCGATGTGGGCTGCGGCAAGACGGTCGTGGCGGCCGCGGCGGCGGCGCGCGCCGCAGGCAGCGGCGCTCAGGCGGCGCTCATGGCGCCCACCGAGCTCCTTGCCGAGCAGCACTGGCACAACTTCCGTGAGTGGTTCGCGCCGCTCGGGCAGGACGTGGCTCTGCTCTCGGGTGCATTGCCGGCGCGCACGCGCCGCAGCG
>JAFAVO010000352.1 GCA_019242385.1 Gammaproteobacteria bacterium
GAGCACCCGCTGGATCTCCGACTCGATGCGTTGCGTGCGGCCGTGCGAGGTCACTGCAGCGTTCTCGCCACCTCGACGCGCGCGAAGCACTCGATCTGGTCGTTGACGCGCACGTCCTGGTAGTTCTTGACGCCGATGCCGCACTCGGTACCGGCACGCACCTCGTTGACATCGTCCTTGAAGCGGCGCAGCGATTCGAGCGCACCTTCGAAGATGACCACGTTGTCGCGCAGCACACGGATCGGGTTGTTGCGGCGTACGAAGCCTTCGGTGACCAGGCACCCGGCGACTACGCCGAACTTGCTCGAGCGGAACACCTCGCGCACCTGCGCCACTCCGACGATCTGCTCCTTGATCTCCGGCTGCAGCATGCCGGTCATCATCTGTTTCACATCATCGATGGCCTCGTAGATGATGCTGTAGTAGCGCACCTCCACCGCGGTCTCCTTCACGGCCTCGCGCGCACCGGCATCGGCACGCACGTTGAACCCTATGATGAGCGCGCGCGAGGCGGCGGCGAGCTGCACGTCGGAGACGGTGATGCCGCCGAGACCGCTCGCGATTACCTTCACCTGCACTTCCTCGGTGGAGAGCTTGGTGAGGGCCTCGCGCAGCGCCTCGACACTGCCCTGCACGTCTCCCTTGATCAGCACCGAGACGACCCCCGCCTTCTCCTCGCCCATCTGCGAGAACACGTCCTCCGCGCGCGTGGTCTGACGTGCGAGCTTGACGTCGCGGAACTTGCCCTGCCGATAGAGCGCGACCTCGCGCGCCTTGCGCTCGCTCTCGACTGCGAGCAGCTCATCGCCCGCATTGGGGGCGGCGGAGAGTCCGAGCACCACCACCGGCATCGAGGGTGGCGCCTCGGTCACGGGCTTGCCCTGCTCATCGAACATGGCGCGCACACGACCGAACTCCGAGCCGGCAATGACCGGATCGCCCATATGCAGCGTGCCGCGCTTCACCAGCACCGTCGCGACCGCGCCGCGGCCCTTCTCGATGCTCGATTCGATCACGACACCGGCGGCGAGTCCGCTGCGCGGTGCGCGCAGCTCGAGCACCTCGGCCTGCAGCAGGATCGCTTCCAGCAGCTGATCCACGCCCTGCCCGGTGCGCGCCGAGACGGGCACGAAGATGTTCTCGCCGCCCCACTCCTCGGAGATGACCTCGTGCTTGGCGAGCTCGGTGCGCACCCGCTCCGGGTCGGCATCGCTCTTGTCGATCTTGTTGACGGCGACCACGATGGGCACACCAGCGGCTCGCGCGTGCTGAATGGCCTCGATGGTCTGCGGCATGACGCCATCGTCGGCCGCCACGACCAGCACCACCACGTCCGTCGCCTTCGCGCCCCGGGCGCGCATGGCGGTGAAGGCGGCGTGGCCGGGGGTGTCGAGGAAGGTGATCACCCCACGCGGTGTCTCGACGTGATAGGCGCCGATGTGCTGGGTGATGCCGCCGGCCTCACCCGCGGCCACCTTGGTGCGCCGGATGTAGTCGAGGAGCGAGGTCTTGCCGTGGTCCACGTGGCCCATGACGGTCACGACTGGCGGCCGCGGCTCGAGCTCGGCATCCGCCTGCGCACCCTGCAGATCGGCCTCGATCTGGTTCTCCTTGAGGACCTTGGGCGTGTGGCCCATCTCCTCGACCACCAGCACCGCGGTGTCCTGATCGATCGGCTGGTTGATGGTCGCCATGACGCCCATGTTCATGAGCACCTTGATGACCTCGGTCGCCTTGACCGCCATCTTCTGCGCCAGCTCCGCCACCGTGACGGTCTCGCCGATGCCGACCTCGCGCACCACCGGTGCGGTCGGCATCTCGAAGCCGTGCTTGCCATCGCTCGCCGCCGGCACCGGCCGGGCCCTGGTCCGGCGCTTTTTCTTGTAGCGGGAGCTGACATCGGTCGCGACGTGCAGCTCCTGGCGCCCGTAGCGCGTGGGCTGCTTGTCATCGGCGACAGGCGCTGGGGCGGCCGCAGCCGGGCGCTCGCGTGCCGCGGGCGGCGCGGCGGGCGTTGAGCGTTCACGATCGCGCTCGCTCTCGCGGCGCTCGTGCTCCTCGCGCTCGACGCGGCGCCGTGCCTCATCATCGCGGCTGCGCTGCTCGGCGACGCGCCGCGCCTCTTCCTGTGCGCGCCGGCGGGCCTCTTCCTCCTCCACGCGGCGACGGTTCTCCGCCTCGAGGCGCTCGCGCTCGCGGCGCTCGTTCTCCGCACGCTCGGTCTCGGCACGGGCGGCCTCTTCGGCTTCGCGGCGCCGGTGATCGATCTCGTCCTGCTGCGCGCGGGCCTGCTCCTCGAGCACATCGCGCTTGATGTAGTTGCGGGTGCGCCGAACCTCGACGCTCACGGTACGGGCGCGTCCCTGGTTGCTCGCGAGCTTCAGCTCGCTCTGGGTCTTGCGCTTGAGCGTGATCTTGCGCGGTGCGCCATCGCCACCGGCGTCGTCGCTCCCGTGCGCGCGGCGCAGGTGTGTGAGGAGCTCGAGCTTCGCATCGTCGGTGATGCGCGCATCGGGTCCGGACACCTTGATGCCGGCCTGGTCGAGCTGCGCGAGCAGCCGGTCGACTGGCACCTTGAGCACCTCGGCAAACTGCGAAACGGTGACTTCGGCCATAAACTTCGCTTCCTCGTCGCCTCAGTTACCCGCCTCGAACCAGGGGGCACGGGCGGTCATGATGAGCTGCGCAGCCTTCTCGGCGGCCAGCCCCTCGATGTCGGCGAGCTCATCCACCGACTGCTCGGCGAGATCCTCGCGCGTGCGCACGCCGCGGCGCGCGAGGGTGAGCGCCAGATCGGGACTCATGCCCTCGAGCAGCAGCAGGTCATCCGCCGGCATCGACTGATCGAGCGTCTCCTCGCTCGCGATCGCCTGGGTGAGCAGGACGTCGCGCGCGCGGTTGCGCAGCTCCTTGACGATGTCCTCGTCGAACTCCTCGATCGCGGCGAGCTCGGCCTGCGGCACGTACGCGATCTCCTCGATGGTGGAGAAGCCCTCCTGGGCGAGGATGGTGGCGACGTCCTCGTCCACATCGAGCTGTTTCATGAAATTCGCCACGAGCTCCTTCGCCTCGGTCTCGCTCTTGGCCTCGGCATCGGACTCGGTCATGACATTGAGATCCCAGCCGGTGAGCTGGCTGGCGAGACGGATGTTCTGCCCGCCGCGGCCGATGGCCTGGGACAGCTTGTCCTCGGAGACGGCGATGTCCATGCTGTGGGCGTCCTCGTCCACCACGATCGACATCACTTCCGCGGGCGACATGGCATTGATGACGAACTGCGCGGGGTTGTCGACGTAGGGAATGATGTCCACGCGCTCGCCGGCGATCTCGTTGGACACCGCCTGCACGCGCGAGCCGCGCATGCCGACGCACGCGCCGACCGGGTCGATGCGCGGATCGTTGCTGCGCACGGCGATCTTGGCGCGCACCCCCGGGTCCCGGGCCGCGGCCAGAATCTGGATGAGGCCCTGACCGACCTCCGGTACCTCGAGCTTGAACAGCTCGATGAGGAACTCCGGCGCGGTGCGCGTGAGGAACAGCTGCGGCCCTCGCGGCTCGGAGCGCACCTCCTTCAGGAATGCCTTGATGCGGTCCTGCGGCTTGGCCTGCTCGCGCGGAATCATGTCGGTC
>JAFAVO010000033.1 GCA_019242385.1 Gammaproteobacteria bacterium
GAGTGACTGCTGCACCTCCTGCGGCATGCCATCCATCATCGGTGTGTGGAAGATACCAGGCGCGATCGCCACGCAGCGAATACCGAAGCGCGCGAGCTCACGCGCGATCGGCAAGGTCATGCCGGCGACCGCCGCCTTGGTCGCGGAATAGGCGGTTTGGCCGATCTGCCCCTCGTACGCTGCCACCGAGGAGGTGTGGATCAACACGCCGCGCTCGCCATCCTCACTCGGAGCGTTGCTCTGCATCAGTGCTGCCGCGGCCTTGTCGCACAGGAAGGTGCCGATCAGATTGATGTGCACCACCTTGGTGAAGAACTCTCCGGACATCGGGCCGCTCTTCCCGAGCAGGCGCCCGGCGCCCACCACCCCGGCGCAGTTCACCAGCACGTTGAGCCCGCCAAGATGCGTGTTGGCGGCGTCCATGGCCGCGTTGACCTCGCTCTCCGAGGTCACATCGCAGCGCAGGAAGGCACTGCCCGAGCCGAGGGCGGCCGCGGCGGCACGACCGGGACCCTCCTGTACATCGAGCAGCGCCACCTTGCCACCGGCAGCGCTGAGGTGGCGTGCGACGGCCAGGCCGAGCCCGGAGGCGCCGCCGGTGATGACGGCGCGTGCATGGCTTATTTTCATGGAGCTCCCCGGCGCGGACTGGCCCGCTCCTCAGTTCACGGTCTCAACTGCGAGCGCTACGGCTTCACCGCCGCCGATGCACAGCGAGGCGATACCGCGGCGGCCGCCACGGCGGCGCAGGCTATGGATCAGGGTGGTGAGAATGCGCGCCCCGGTGGCTCCGATCGGATGGCCGAGGGCGCAGGCCCCACCGTTCACGTTGACACGCGCATGATCGATGTCGATGTCGCGCATCGCGGCCATGGTGACCACGGCGAAGGCCTCGTTGATCTCATAGAGATCCGCATCGTGCGGTTTCCAGTTGAGCTGGGTGAGCACCTTGCGGATGGCCCCGACCGGTGCGGTCGTGAACCATTCCGGCTCCTGTGCGTGGCTCGCGTACGCCAGTACGCGCGCGAGCGGCTTGAGGCTACGCTCGGCCGCCGCCTGGGCGCTCATGACCAGGAGCGCCGCTGCGCCATCGGAGATCGAGGAGGAGCTGGCCGCAGTCACCGTGCCCTCCTTGCTGAAAGCCGGCTTCATGGTCGCGATCTTGCTTGGATCACAGGTTCCGGGAGTCTCATCGCGCGCGATGACCGTCTCGCCCTTGCGGCCCTTGACGGTGACCGGGGTCACCTCGACGTCGAACTCGCCGGCCTGCAGCGCCTGCGTGGCGCGGCGCACGGATTCCGTCGCGAAGGCGTCCTGCTGTGCACGGCTGAAGCTGTAGCGGCTCGCCGTGGCATCGGCGAAGCACCCCATGGGCTTGCCGTCGAAGGGGCTCTGCAGACCATCTGTCATCATGTGATCGATGATCTCGCCGTGACCCATGCGGTAGCCGGTACGCGCCTTTGGGAGCAGATACGGTGCGTTGCTCATCGACTCGAGCCCGCCCGCGACCACGATGCCGGCGCCGCCGGCGCGGATCTGATCGGTCGCCATCATGACCGCCTTCAGACCCGAGCCACACATCTTGTTGATGGTGGTGCTCGGGACTGCGATGGGTATGCCGGCGCCGAGCGCCGCCTGACGCGCCGGCGCCTGGCCGAGGTTCGCCGGCAGCACGCAGCCCATGATGACTTCCTGCACTTCCGCGGGGCTCAGGCCGGCCGCCTCCAGGGCGGCCTTGATGGCGGCGCTGCCGAGCTGAACGGCGCTCAGGGGGGAGAGGGCGCCGAGGAACGCGCCGATGGGCGTGCGCTTGGCGGAGACGATGACGACATCTGAAGGGGACATGACAGCCTCGCTTTGACTTCGTGTCAGCGCGCCAGTGCGCCGCGCGCCCGCCGCGGGCGGGCGCCGGCATTCATACGAAGGGCGCCGCGGCGCGGACGCAGCCCCCCCTCGAAAACGGTGACGAATGCGGTCGCGATCTGCGCGCCCGTGAGTGACTGGTCCTCACGATACCAGTGCGCGATCCAGTTGAGAGCGCCGGCGAGCGCGAAGGCGGTCATCTTGGGATCACACGCCTCGATCGAGCCGTCCTGGATGCCCTCGCGCAGCAGCCGGCGGATGCCCTGGTCGACCTCGGACTTGAGGGACTTGATGTGCCGGCTCATGGCGGGGGGGAGATCCTGGTCCTCGGCACGCACCATGCACCAGCCGAACTCCGAGGCCACCGCTTCGCCGTAATGACGCAGCACGGCATTCAGCCGCTCGCGCGCCGGCAGCGGCAGCTGGCGCACCTCGCGGAATGCGGCGCGGATCTGCTCGACCCCGGCCACGAAGCACTCGAACAGCAGCTGTTCCTTGCTGGTGACGTAGTAGTAGACGGTCGGCTTGGTGACCTGCAGGGCGGCGGCGATGTCATCGAGCGAGGTGTTGTGGTAGCCGTTGCGGTTGAATTCGCGGGCCGCGGCGCGGATCACCGCATCACGCTTGAGCTCGCGGTCGCGCAGGCGTGCGCCGCTCGTCCGCCAGGGCGAGGCGGGGGCCGGGGCGGCCTTGCCGGCAGCCAGGGGGCTGGTGCGACGGTTGCTCATGACAGTGGGAGTATCATAGCGGGACGGAGCCAAGTTGACCCGGCGCCATCGGCCGCATCATACTCATCAGTATAGCATTCCTACCCGTGAGTAAAGAAACAGGTTGCAGAGATGAGCGCCCGTCCCGGCCCTGACACGCTGACGGCCGGCGAGCTGCCGGCGCCCGCTCGGCCACCGCTGCGCTTCGTGTCCGCCGCCTCGCTGTTCGACGGTCACGACGCCGCCATCAACATGATCCGGCGGCTGCTGCAGGCGCGGGGCGCCGAAGTGGTGCATCTCGGCCACAACCGTAGCGTCGCCGACATCGTGCGTGCCGCCATCGACGAGGACGCCGACGCCATCGCGGTGAGCTCCTATCAGGGCGGACACAACGAGTATTTCACCTATATGGTCGACATGCTGCGCGAGCGCGGCTATGGCCACGTGCGCGTCATCGTCGGCGGCGGCGGCACCATCGCACCGCAGGAGATCGAGGCGCTCGAGCGCTACGGGGTGGAGAAGATCTACACGCCCGAGGACGGGCGGCGGCTCGGA
>JAFAVO010000036.1 GCA_019242385.1 Gammaproteobacteria bacterium
CTTCTCGATCCGAAGCACCTGCAGCGCCTCGATGCCATAGAGCACCGCGCCGATCTCGGACGCGCGCTCCCACAGCCGTGAGAACAGCCATCCGGTGTGGTCCGCCGGCACGTTGAGCTCATAGCCGAGCTCGCCGCTGTAGCTCGCGCGCAGGACGCGCAGCGGCACCCCATCGAGGCTGCTCGCCCGCAGAGTCATGTGCTTCATGCGCTCCGGTGCGAGTGATGGGTCGAGTCCGACACTCTCGAGCCAGCGCCACGCTCGCGGCCCGGCCACGGTGACAGTGCCCCAGCGTGAGCTGACCGGGGTTACGAGCACCTTCAGGCTCACCAGCTCGCACTGCAGCCATTCCTCGAATGCCGCCGCGGTGCGCTCGGCGCCGGCCGTGCTGGTGTTGACCCAGTAATGGTGCTCGCCGAGGCGCGCGACGATGCCATCATCGACCAGCGTGCCGTGCTCATTGAGCAGCACCCCATAACGCGCCTGCCCGACAGCGAGCGTGGACATGGTGCCCACGTACATGAGATCGAGGAACTGCGCGGCGTCCGGACCGTAGATCTCGAGCTTGCCGAGCGTCGATCCATCGAAGAGCCCGGCGCGCTCGCGTACGCTCGCGGCTTCCCGCAGCGCTGCCGCCTCGACCGTTTCCCCGCGTTGCGGGTAAGCCGCGGGGCGCCACCAATCGCCATAAGCCTCGAAGAGCGCACCGCGCGCGGCATGCCAGTCGCGCGCCGGCAGCTCCTTCAACGCCCGATACAAGCTTCCCGCCCGCCGCCCGGCGATGGCACCGAGGGTGACCGGAGCGAACGGCGGACGAAAGCGCGTGGTGCCGACCTCGGGCGGCGCGCGGCCGGTGCAAGCGCCCATGAGCACGAGCGCATTGATGTTGCTGGTCTTGCCCTGGTCGGTCCCCATGCCGGTGGTGGTGTAGCGCTTCAGGTGCTCGACCGAGCGGTAGTTCTCGCGTGCGGCGAGCGCGACATCCCCGGCCGAAACATCGTTCTGGAGATCGATGAACTGCTTGCCGCGCACCCTCGCGAGCGGTGCGAAAACTGCCGCCGCTCCCGCTCCAGCGGGAACAGCCGGCGGCGGAGGTTGTCGGCGAGCGAGGGATTCCCCGACGGCGGCCGCGTGGCCGCGCGCATCCTGCGGATCGAAGATGCCCGCGCACGCGCCCACGCTCGCGAGCCCGCGTGCGGCGCCATCCGGAACGAACATGGCTTCCGCCTCGAGCCAGCGCAAGCGGCCTCCGGCCTGCGAGTGCAGGTGCACTGCCGGTGCGAAGCCGCCTGCATTGAGTATCAGGTCGCACTCGAGCCGCTCGCCGCCGCGTTCGAGGGAACTCGCGAGCGAATGCACGCGGCACCCGCGCACCGCGCGGCGGCCGAAGACCGCCGTGAGGGCGGCGTTCCTCAACACGCGCACGTCACTCGCCTGCGCGCCGGCCGTGGCGGTCGGGCGGCGGTCCACGATGGCGACGATCTCGATTCCGGCGGCACGAAGCGCCACCGCCAGCGGATATGCCGAATCGCACCCTGCGGCCACCACCGCGCGCCGCCCGCAGGCGACGCCGTAAGCGAGTGCATACTTGAGCGCCGCGTGCGCGAGCATGACACCCGGCCGGTCGTTGTCGGGAAAGACGAGTGGCCGCTCGAAGGCACCGGTGGCGCAGATGACGCTGCGGGCCCGAATCTTCCAGAGCCGCTCGCGCAGCACGCAGGCGGGAAGATTTCCACCCTCGCCGCTGAGGGTTTCCACGGCGCACACCAGGTTGTGGTCGTAGACGCCGAAGGCCGTTGTGCGCGTGAGGACGCGAGCCCCTGCGGCGCGCGCTTCCCTCTCGAGGCCCGCTACCTGCGGATCCGCGCGCCAGCCCAACGCACCGCCCAGATGCGCCCCGCCCGCGAGCAGCATCGTGTGTGCGCCTGCGCGCGCCGCGGCCGCCGCCGCCGCGAGTCCCGCGATGCCCGCGCCGACGACCAGCACCTCAGGTTCGGCCGAGACCTCCTCGTAGTGATCGGGGTCGGGCCGGTCCGGCGCGACACCCAAGCCCGCCATGCGGCGGACCGCCGGCTCGAACCAGCGCCAGCTCGGCCACTTGAAGGTCTTGTAGTAGAAGCCCGCCGGCAGGAGCGCACCGAAGGCGCCGGTGAGCGCTCCGGCATCGAAGCCCACACTCGGCCAGCAATTGACGCTGCTGGCGCGCAGCCCCTCATCGAGCGCGACGAGCGTCGCACGCGCATTGGCACTGCGACGGGCCCCGGCGCCCAGATCCACGATGGCGTTCGGCTCCTCCACCCCGCACGACCACACGCCGCGTGGCCGATGCAGCTTGAAGCTGCGTCCGAGGAGATGCACACCCTGCGCGAGCAGCGCCGAGGCGAGCGTATCGCCGCGGAAGCCACCGTAGGTGCGGCCGTTGAAGCTGAACGTGACAGGCCGGGTGCGGTCGATCCAGGTCCCGGCAGGCGCTGGCAGACGGCAGCTCACGAGCGCTCGCTCCGCAGGTGTGCGGGCGGAGGCTCACCCATCCCGTAGACCGCGAGCACTTCGTGCGTGACGGTATGACGCGCGATGTTGAACCAATTGCCACAGCCGAAGGTGTGGCGCCAGCGCTCGAGATGCACGCCCCGCGGATTGTCGCGGAAGAACAGGTACTCGCCCCAGGCGGCATCGCTCGCCTGAAGATCCGGCCGGCTGATGTGGGTCGTTCCACCGCAGGCGAATTCCCACTCGTCGCGCGGACCGCACAATGGGCAAGGCAGCTGCATCATCTGGCCGGCCGCTCCTCTGCCTCAGTGGGCAATACCGGAGGCGGCCGCCTCATCGATCAGGCGGCCGCTCACGAAGCGCTCGAGCTGGAAGGGCTCGGCGAGCTCGTGATTGCGACCGGTAGCGAGCACGTGGGCGAGCAACCAGCCGCCCGCGGGTATGGCCTTGAACCCGCCGGTACCCCAGCCGCAGTTGATGTAGAGCCCGGGCACCGGAGTCGGCCCGAGGATCGGGCTCGAGTCGTGCACCACATCGACGATGCCTGCCCACTGCCGCATGAGCCGCAGGCGGCTGAAGGAGGGAAAGATCGCCAGAGTGGCCGCCACCACACTCTGCAGCACCGCAAAGCTGCCGCGCTGAGCGTACGAGGGGAATAGATCGAGCCCGCCGCCGATCACCATCTCACCCTTGTCGGACTGACTGACGTAGGCTCCGGTGCCTGGCGAGATCACGACCTTGTCGAGTGCCGGTTTCACGGGCTCCGTGACCATGGCCTGCAGCGCATAGCTGGTGACCGGCAGTTGGAAACCGGCGAGGCGCGCGAGCACGGAGCTGTGCCCGGCGACCGCGATGCCCACCCGCGTCGCCTGGATGCGCCCGAGAGAGGTCTCGATACCGGTCACTGCTCCGCTGGCCGCCTTCGCGAAGCCGGTGACCTCGCAGTTCTGGATGATGTCGACGCCGAGCGCATCGGCCGCGCGCGCGTAGCCCCAGGCGACCGCATCGTGGCGCGCGGTGCCTCCACGGCGCTGCATGAACCCGCCGAGCACCGGGTAGCGTGCCTGCGGGGACATATCGAGCGCCGGGATGAGCTCGCCCACCTGCTCGCGGTTGAGGAGCTCCGCCTGGATGCCGTTCATGTGCATCGCATTGGCCCAGCGGGCGATCGACTCCAGGTCGTGGCGGCTGTGCGCGAGCATGATGTGCCCGCGCTGACTCAACATGATGTTGAAGTTGAGCTCCCGCGAGAGCCCTTCATACAGCTTCAGGGCGAAATCGTAGAGGCGCGCGCTCTCGGGATAGAGGTAGTTCGAGCGCACGACCGTAGTGTTGCGCCCGGTGTTGCCACCGCCGAGCCAGCCGCGCTCGAGCACCGCGACGTTGCGGATGCCGTGATTCCTCGCGAGGTAATACGCGGCGGCGAGCCCGTGTCCGCCAGCCCCCACGATGACGATGTCGTAGGCCCGCTTGGGCTCGGGGGAGCGCCATGCCGGGGTCCAGTTCCGGTGGGCGGCGAGCGCGCCGCGCACCAGTGCGAGCGCGGAATACCTCAAGCGCGGCTCAGGCCTTGTCGCGATAGTCGGTCTGGATCTTACGGATCATCTTGTTGGTGCCGAAGAAGGCGTGCCTGGACATGTCCTTGCTGTAGCGGCTCGCGGGCGGCTGGCGGCCGAGACTCTCCGCGAGTGCGCGGATGTGGTGGGGACCCGCCCCGCAGCACACGCCGAGATAGCGGATGTCGGCCGCGAATGCCTCGCGTCCGAAATCGAAGATCTCCGAGCGGGTCGCCATGAAAGGATCGAGCCCATCGGGGAAGGCCATGCGGTCGCCACAGCAGGGATCCGTGAGCGCCATGAAGGAGGGTTGGGCCGGAGTGGTGCGGTAGGGCACCGGCAGTCCCGCCACGTGACATTTGACGGCGGCGCGGATGTCCTTCAAGAGCGGCAGCATGGTGCGCGGGCCGCGATGGCAGTTGAGGCCGACGACATCGGCACCGGCCTCCTCCATGCGCAGGCAGGCCTGTGCGGGGGTGAGCCCATCGCGGGTCAGCTCCTCGCGGTGCATGGCGAAGGTGATGACCGCCGGCACCTTCGAGTGGCGGCGAATGGCCTTCAGGGCGAGGAGTGCCTCCCCCACCCAGCCGAGGGTCTCGGCGACGAAGTAATCGACGCCCGCCTCCACCGCCCAACCCACCTGCTCATCGAAAATGCGCTCGACCTCCTTCACCGACCTGGCGTCCGCGGGGTCGTAGATGTTGGTGTTGCACAGGTCGCCCGCGAACAGCGTCCCGGTGCGCCGGGCGACCCGTCTGGCGATGGCGAGGGCCGCACGGTTCATCGGTGCCAGGTCCTTCTCCCGGCCAATGACGCGCAGCTTCTCGCGGTGCACGTAGTAGGTGAGCGCCTGGGTGACATCCGAGCCGGCATGCACGAAGTCCAGGTGCAGCTGCTCGACCACTTCCGGGTGCTCGAACAGCACCTCGGGCACGAAGGCGCCCGCCTGCAGGTAGCCACGCCGCTCGAGCTCAAACACGTAGCCCTCGGCACAGATCACGGCGCCATCTTTCAGCCGCTCGAGGAGGCCAGGCGCGGCGCCGTTGCCACCTGCGCTGGCCCCGGCACCGGCACGGCGCTTGCCGGCACGGGCGGCGGTGGTCGCACGAGGAGTGGTCTTAGCCCGCGGCTTGCGTTTGGGTGGTGTTTTTGCTCGCGCCTTCACTGCCATGGCGGTCTCCGTACAGGGGAATGCGTGCGCTGCGTGCGCGGCTTACATTCTAATCAGGACCCCCGGTATCCTGATGCCTCTTTTCGATGGGGCTATTCAATTTCTAGGCTGGTACCCACACTCCAACCATGGAAGCTTCGACCTCATGAGTACAACTACCCTGCGGCGCGACCGGAGCACCTGGGAGCGGCTGGCTGCGGCCCTCAAACCGGAGGGGCGCGCGATCATCGGCGGCCGCGCGGTAGAGGCTGTCGATGGACGCGTATTCGAGGATGTGAGCCCGATCGATGGCCGCACCATCGCGTCGGTGGCGCGCGGTGGCTCCGCCGATATCGATGCCGCGGTGGCCTCTGCGCGGGCGAGCTTCGAGAACGGGCCCTGGCGGCGGCTCGAGCCGCGCGAGCGCAAGCGCATCCTGCGGGGCTTCGCCGAGGCCATACGCGCGGATGTCGATCGGCTTGCGTTGCTGGAGACACGCGATGTGGGCAAGCCGATCAGCAACTCAGTGAGCGTGGATGTCGCCAACTGTGCGGACTGCATCGAGTACTACGCCGAGTTCGCCGACAAGCTGTACGACGAGGTGGCCCCCACCGGCCCTGATGACCTCGCGCTCATCCGCCGCGAGCCGCTCGGGGTGGTCGGGGCGATCGTGCCCTGGAACTACCCCCTCATCATCAGCTGTTGGAAGGTGGGACCGGCACTGCTGACCGGCAACTCGGTGGTGCTTAAGCCCGCCGAGCAGTCGCCGCTCTCTGCCATCCGCCTGGCCGAGCTCGCCCTCGAAGCGGGAGTGCCGCCCGGCACCTTCAACGTCGTGCCCGGTTACGGCGAGGAAGCGGGCAAGGCTCTCGCGCTGCACCGCGATGTCGATCTCATCACCTTCACCGGCTCGACCGAGGTCGGGCGGCTGATGCTGCGGTATTCCGCCGACTCCAATCTCAAGCGCGTGGCGCTCGAGTGCGGCGGCAAGACCCCGCAGGTGGTGTTCGCGGATGCCGATGTGGAAGCGGCTGCCTCGGGCATTGCCTGGGGTATCTACTACAACAGCGGCCAGACCTGTCACGCCGGCTCCCGGCTGATCGTGCAGCGCGCGGTCCGCGAGCCGCTGCTCGAGGCCATCCGCCGGGTCACCGCCACCATCACCCTCGGGCATCCCTTCGAGTCCGACACGCAGATGGGCGCGCTCATCGACCAGGGCCACATGAAGCGCGTGCTCGGCTACATCGAGGGAGGCCTCGCCGATGGGGCGCATCTGGCGCTCGGCGGCCACCAGGCGCTCAAGGACACCGGCGGCTTCTACGTCGAGGCCACCGTGCTCGATGGCGTGCGACCGGAAATGAAAGTCGCGCGCGAGGAGATCTTCGGGCCGGTGCTCTCCGTCATGAGCTTCGAGGGGGAGACCGAGGCGCTGCGCCTCGCGAATGACTCCCCCTACGGGCTCGCGGCTGCAGTGTGGACCCGTGATATGAATGTCGCGCACCGGCTGTCGAGCGCCCTGCGCGGCGGCACGGTGTGGGTGAACGCTTTCGACCGCTCCACCATGGCAACCCCCTTCGGCGGCTTCAAGCTCTCCGGGTTCGGGCGCGACCGGTCCCCGCATGCCATCGACAAGTACTGTGACCTGAAGACCATCTGGACGACGTACGCGTGACGGGGGCACCCCGCGAAATTCCGCTTGGCGCATATGGTGAATGCCCCCCGCCCATCAGAATGCAAAATTTCGCGGGGACCCCGGAGTTAGGTGGGCGGCGTGCCGGCCATCTCCAGGTGCAGCCGGTCGCCCTGATAGGGGTGCTGCGCGATGACGGCCTCGTTGAGCTCGACTCCGAGGCCCGGCTCGGTCGGTGGAATGACGTAGCCGGACTCCCAGCGAATCGGCTTCACCAGCACCTGCGCATGAAAACCCTGCCAGCGCTCGATACCCTCGAGGATGAGGAAGTTCGGGCTGCAGGTGGCGAGCTGGATATTGGCTGCGCCCACGACCGGGCCGCAGTAGAGATGCGGCGCCAGCTGCACGTGATCGACCTCGGCGAGCGCTGCGATCTTCTTCGCCTCGAGAATGCCACCCACCCGGCCGAGGTTCATCTGCAGGATCGCGGCGGCGCCTGCCCGCAGCAAGCGCGCGAAGTCATACTTGGTGGCGAGGCGCTCGCCGGTCGCGATCGGGATGGAGGTGGCGCGCGCGACCTTGGCCATCTCCTCCGGCGCATCCGGCGGCACCGGCTCCTCGAACCAGAGCGGATCGTACGGCTCGAGACGGCGGGCGAGGCGGATCGCCCCGGCAGCGGTCATCTGGCCGTGGGTACCGAAGAGCAGGTCAGCCTTGGTGCCGACGGCTGCGCGCAGCTGCCGCATGAAGCGCTCGCACAGCAGCAGCGCATCGAGGGACAGCTGGCGGCCGTCGAACGCCGAGTAGGGTCCGGCCGGATCGAATTTCAGCGCGGTGAACCCCTGCGCGAGGTACTCGGTGGCGCGCTCGGCGGCGAGATCGGGGTCCTGGTAAACGTCCGTCTTGTCGTCCGGCCGGGCGTAGATATAGGTGTAGGAGCGCAGGCGCTCGTGCACCCGACCGCCGAGGAGCTTGTACACCGGCTGCCCCGCTTCCTTGCCGATGATGTCCCAGCAGGCCATCTCCAGTGCCGACAGCACCGCCATGAGGGAGAGGTCCGGATGCTGGGTGTAGCCAGCCGAGTAGACCCGCCGCCACAGCGATTCGATGTCGTGCGGGTCCTGTCCGAGGAAGTAGCGCGCGAATACATCCTCGAGCATGCGTGTCACCACCTGCG
>JAFAVO010000156.1 GCA_019242385.1 Gammaproteobacteria bacterium
GCGGATCATCCGGTTCACGTTGCTCGCGTGATCGATGATGATGAGGATGTTGGCGGGCGGATAGGCAGCCAGGTGCCCGTACTGCGCCACCATCGGGCGCAGGATCGGCACCAGCTGCGCGGCGCTCACGTTGCGCACGTCGAGCACCTCGGTGACGATCTCGTCTGAGCTCGCGCTCACGTGGTCAGGCAGGTCGACCGCAGGGAAGGTGCGCGCGTTGGCGTCGGGCAGGATCTTGATGACGTTGCCCGATGGCACGGCGATGAAGCCGTAGACCTGCAGTATGGAGAGGAACGCCTCGTAGAAGGCCGCCGGCGACATCGCCGTCGAGGAGAGCATCGTCACCTGCGCGCGCACCCGCGGATCGATGATGAAGGTCTTGCCGGTGGCAGCGCTCACCGCCTCGGCGATCTGGGTGATGTCCGCGTCCCGGAAATTCGGGGTGATGCGTTGCGCCTGCTGGGCCGAGACGAGCGAGGCGCTCAGCGTCGCGGCGAGCACGCACAGGACCAATCCGCGAAAAACTGTCACAAAACCTTTCCCCCCGGTGCGGCGTTACTGGCCGCGGCCATCACCGGCAGGCTCCGGCGCTGCCGGTGAAGCTGACGCCCGCTCGGCGGGCGTTCCCGGAGCGGGCGCGAACGGTGCGCCGGCGCTTCCGCTTGGGCTCGTGGCGGCGCCAGCGCCCGCGGCTTCCTGCGCTGCGAGGCCGTCGGCTTCCTGGGCGACCTGCGCAATGTTCAATACGAGATCCTGCTGCTGCCCGTTACGAATCACCGTGACGTGTGCCTCACTCGAGCTACCGAGGGTGTGCAGGATCTGCTCGCCACGGTCCCGGTCATCGAGGGGGGTGCCGTTGATGGCGGTCACCTGGTCCCCGGGCCGCAGCCCGAGACGCGTGAAGGCCATGCGGTCGCGGCCCGGATAGACCCGGAAGCCATTCATCTTGCCGTGATCCATGACCGGCTGCGGGCGCATGACATCCGCAAGCAGCCCCGGCTGCTCGCTGATCATGCGGCGCATGCGCTCGATCGAGGAATTCTCGCCCTGCAGCGCGGCCGAGGAGGGTGGCGGGGCGTTGCCGGTATTGAGGTGTTGCGGCAGAACGAGCGACTCGAGCTGCCCGTCGCGGTCGATCACCACGCGATCGCTGTACACCGAGTGCAGTTTCGGCCCTCCGGGCAGGTTGTCCCCCACCGCATAGACCTTGGCGGTCTGTGCGCTCTGTCCAACGATCGCCAGCCCGTTTTGAGGATCATTGCCGGCAATGGTTCCAGTGAGCACCAGGGGAACGCTGGTCTGCGGCGCATTGGCGCCATCCTGCTTGGGGGCGGGTGCTGCACCGAAGAGGTGGGCATTGGTGATGCTCGCAAGATCGAGCGCATGGCTGGCGGAGGCGGTTCGCACCGGGGAAGCCGCCGCGCGATGCCCACCGTTGCCTGCGAGGTCGGTCACGATGAGCGCCGCCTGCACCCCGAGGGCGAGCGCGAGCACCCACGTTGCCAGACGGGGGCCCTCTTTGAGCAGCAGCGCTCGCCAGCGCTCCTGCGCGGGTAAGCTTTCGAGCCAGGAAGCGGCGTTCATAGACTTAAGCGCAAGCGATGAATCATGTCCTGCAGCGAAGCACAAGCGGCGCGCGCCCCACCTTCGCCCGCGCCATGATACGAGCGCCGTGCTTGTGCTCTCAAGCAATTGTTTCTGCAGGAGTAACTACGCCACATTCCGGCAGGCTTGTGTTGCCGTTTCGCGACCCCTATAAAGACATCCATGCCCGATCTGCATCCGGTCCGCCCCGACAGCGGCGTCCTCGTCGAAGAGGCGAAACCGGAGGTCAAACAGCCGCCTCTGTATCGGGTAGTGCTGCTGAACGATGACTACACGCCTATGGAGTTTGTGGTCGATGTGCTGGAAAAGTTCTTCACCATGAATCGTCCGACCGCCACGCGCATCATGCTCGAGGTCCATACCAAGGGTAAGGGCGTGTGTGGGGTCTTCACATACGAGATCGCGGAAACTAAGGTGGCGCAGGTCACCACCTATGCGCGCGATCATCAGCATCCGCTCATGTGCACGCTCGAGGAGGCCTGAGCGATCGCGCTCGAGGCCCAAGTGAAAGGTTCGACTAAGTGTTATCAAACGAGCTCGAATACTGTCTCAACGATGCGTTCCATCAGGCTCGCGAGGCCCGCCACGAGTACCTGACGGTCGAGCACCTGCTGCTCGCCATCCTCGATACCCCCAAGGTGCGCGAGGTGCTGCGCGCCTGTGGAGCCGACCTGGCTAAGTTGAAGCAGGAGTTGCGCGATCACATCGAGCAGTCCACGCCGCGCCTGGAGGAGGGTGAGGAGCGCGAGGTACAGCCGACCCTCGGCTTCCAGCGCGTGCTGCAGCGGGCGGTGTTCCACGTGCAGTCGAGCGGTAAGAAAGAGGTCGGTGTCGGCAACGTGCTGGTGGCGATCTTCAGCGAGAAGCAGAGCCACGCGGTGTTCCTGCTGAACCGCCAGCGCGTCACGCGCCTGGATGTCGTCAACTACATCTCCCACGGGCTCTCGAAGATCGCCGAGGAGAAGACCTCCGAGAAGGAAGAGTCCTCCACCGATGCCGAGCGCGAGGGCGAGGGCGGCAGCGCGCTCGAGAAGTACACCAGCAACCTCAACCGCATGGCCCAGGAGGGGCGCATCGACCCCCTCATCGGCCGCAAGCTCGAGGTCGAGCGCACCATCGAGATCCTCTGCCGGCGCCGCAAGAACAATCCGCTCTACGTAGGCGAGGCGGGTGTCGGCAAGACGGCGATCGCCGAGGGACTCGCCCGGCTGATCGTCGAAGGACAGGTGCCCGAGGTGCTCTCGGACTGCACCCTGTTCGCGCTCGACATGGGCGCGCTGATCGCCGGCACCAAGTACCGGGGCGACTTCGAGAAGCGCCTGAAGGGCGTGATCAGCGAGCTGAAGAAACTCCCGGGCGCCATCCTGTTCATCGACGAGATCCACACCGTGATCGGCGCCGGCGCCGCCTCGGGCGGTGTGATGGACGCCTCCAACCTCATCAAGCCGGTGCTCACCAACGGCGAGATCCGCTGTATCGGCTCGACCACCTATCAGGAATACCGGCACATTTTCGAGAAGGACCACGCGCTCGCGCGGCGCTTTCAGAAGATCGACGTGGTCGAGCCCTCGGTGGCCGAGACCATCGACATCCTCTTCGGGCTCAAGCCGCGCTTCGAGGAGCATCACGGCATCACCTACGCCGACGAGGCCTTGCGTGCGGCCGCCGAGCTCGCCGCGCGCCACATCAACGAGCGCCATCTGCCGGATAAGGCCATCGATGTCGTCGATGAGGCGGGAGCCCGCGCGCGGCTCAAGCCCGTCGCCGAGCGCGAAGCCACGGTCGAGGTGCGCCACATCGAGGATGTGGTCGCGCGCATGGCACGGATCCCGGCGAAGAGCGTCTCGACCTCCGACCGCGAGATCCTCAAGAACCTCGAGCGCAATCTCAAGCTCGTCATCTTCGGACAGGATCGCGCGATCGAGGCGCTGGCCGCGGCCATCAAGATGGCGCGCTCGGGCCTGGGGGAGGCGCGTAAGCCGGTCGGCAGCTTCCTGTTCGCCGGTCCCACCGGTGTCGGCAAGACTGAGGTGACGCGCCAGCTCGCCATCGCCATGGGCGTGGAGTTCCTGCGCTTCGACATGTCGGAGTACATGGAGCGACATACGGTCTCTCGCCTCATCGGCGCTCCCCCCGGCTACGTCGGTTTCGATCAGGGCGGTCTGCTGACCGAGGCGATCACCAAGCACCCGCACTGCGTGCTGCTGCTCGATGAGATCGAGAAGGCGCACCCGGACGTGTTCAACCTGCTGCTGCAGGTGATGGACCACGGCACCCTCACCGACAACAACGGCCGCAAGGCCGACTTCCGCCACGTGATCATCGTCATGACCACGAACGCGGGTGCGCAGGAGATGGCGCGCCCCTCGATCGGCTTCACCCACGCCGACAACGCGAGCGATGGCATGGAGGCGATCCGGCGCATCTTCACACCGGAGTTCCGCAACCGACTCGATGCGGTGATCCAGTTCGCCGCGCTCGACCCGGTCACGATCGAGCGTGTGGTCGACAAGCTCATCCTCGAGGTGGAATCCCAGCTCGAGCAGAAGGGCGTCAGCATCTCGCTCGATGACGCGGCGCGACGCTGGATCGCGGAGAAGGGCTACGACCCGAAGATGGGCGCCCGACCCATGGCGCGCACCATCCAGGAGCACATCAAACGACCGCTCGCGGAGGAGCTGCTGTTCGGACGCTTAGCCGGCGGCGGTCACGTGCGCGTGTCGGTCACGCCCGATGGCACATCGCTGAGCCTGACGTGCGAGCCGGCGCAGTCGCCGACGGTTCCGGCGTAAGGCACCCGGGAAATTGCGCGTGTGCCGAGCGGACGGCGCGCGGCGATGCGCAAGATACGCAATTTCCCGGGGACCCCGCCGGGGAAAGAGCGTTATCTTCCGCGGTAGATGATGCGGCCCTTGCTGAGGTCGTAGGGGGTCATTTCCACGGTGACCGCATCGCCGGTGAGGATGCGGATGTAGTTCTTGCGCATCTTGCCGGAGATGTGCGCGGTCACCACGTGACCATTCTTCAGCTTCACCCGGAAAGTCGTGTTGGGCAGGGTCTCCACGACCTCTCCCTCCATCTGAATCGCGTCTTCTTTGGGCATACCGCCTTAACAACTTAACGGGGCGCGAATTGGAGCACAAAGCGCGCTCCTCTGGCTAGGCCAGCCGAGAAATTCTCGCCCGCCGGTAGGACCACCGGCTCGTCCATGTCAGGGTGGCAGGAGCGGGGCGCATGGGCCGCGCGCATGCTCCCGCAGCAGCGCACGGAACTGAGTCCGCGGGATGGTCCGCGCGCCGAGGCTGGCGAGATGTTTCGAGGGCAGCTGGCAGTCGATGGCGACGATGCCGTTGCGGCGGCAAAGCGCCACCAGATGCGCAAGCGCGGCCTTGGAGGCATCGCGCGCGCGGCTGAACATCGACTCTCCGAAGAACACGCCGCCGAGCCGGACGCCGTAGAGTCCACCTGTCAGCGTACCTTCCCGCCAGGTCTCGACGCTGTGGCCGCAGCCGAGCCGGTGGAGCTCCAGGTACGCCGCCCGCATCTCACTGGTGATCCAGGTGCCGGGGCTTGCGGCCCGGGGCGCCGCGCACCCATCGATGACGCCGGCGAAGTCACGATCGACCGAGAACGTGAAGCCGCCGTTGCGGACTGTCTTGGCGAGGCTGCGGGTGCAGTGAAATTCCTCCGGGAAGAGGACCGCGCGGGGATCCGGCGACCACCACAGGACCGGCTGTCCGGGCGAATACCAGGGGAAGATGCCGCCGCGGTACGCGGCGATCAGCCGCTCGGGTGAGAGGTCGCCGCCCGCGGCGAGCAGACCCGCCGGCTCCTCGAGTGCCTGCTCGAGCGGAGGGAACGATTCAGGCGCATCCTGCGGGGAGAGCCAGGTGATCCTCTTCATGCCAGCCGTCCGAGCCCACGCCGCTCGCGATAGGGCACGTGACCCTGCACCTCGAGCGCGTACGCATCAACCGCCGCACCCTCGCGCTCGAGGTACTCGCTGATGGCCGCGCGAAATTCGAGGTCGGCGATGTAGTGCGCCGACCAGGTGATCGCCGGCTCGAATCCACGGCTCACCTTGTGCTCTCCCTGGGTGCCGGGCTCGAAGCGCTCGATGCGCCGCTCGATGCAGAACTCGATCCCCTGGTGATAGCACGCCTCGAAGTGCAGGCTGTGATAGTCGGCCGCCGCCCCCCAGTAGCGCCCGTAGAGTGCCTGCGCACCACTCACGAAAAACACCGCCGCGGCGACCACCGTCTTGCCGTGCAACGCGAGCTTGACCATGAGCGACTCGGGCATGGTGCGCGCGGCTTCGCCGAAGAAGGCGCGCGTCAGGTACGGCTCGTGTCCGTGACGCAGGAAGGTGTCCCGGTGCAGCGCATAGACGCGATCGATCAGTGCGTCATCGAGCTCACCACCCATGCGCGTCTCGAAGCGCACTCCGGCCTCGGCGACTCTGCGCCGCTCGCGGCGGGCCTTCTTGCGCTTGTCGGCGGTGAAGGTGGCGAGATAGTCCTCGAAGCTCGTGTAGCCGCGATTGGTCCAGTGGAACTGGCAGTCGCGCCGTAGCAGCCACCCACGTCGCGCACACGCCGCGCGTGCCGCCTCATCGAGGAAGAGCGCGTGCACCCCGGAGAGGCCATGGCTCGCTGCGTAGCGCTCGAGGTCCGCCAGCAGCCGCCCGGAGTGCTCGTCGCGGTCGAGATCGGGCCGAACGAGCAGGCGCGGCCCGGTCGCGGGAGTGAACGGGGCGGCGAGGGTCAGCTTCGGGTAGTAGCGGCGGCCGAGCCGCTCGTAGCCGCGCGCCCAGGCGAAGTCGAACACGAACTCACCGAAGGAATGGGTCTTGACGAAGGCAGCCGCCGCGGCCGCCAGCCCACGCGCATCGTGCAGCGTCAGGTAACGCGGCTCCCAACCGCTGCCGCGCCCGACACAGCGCGCGTGCTCGAGCGCAGCGAGGAACTCGTAGCGCGTGAAGGGATTGTCCGCACCGCCGAGCGTGTTCCACTCGGCGGCGCGCAGCTCCTCGATGCGCTGGTGACACCCGGCGTGCATCACACCGATGCCCGCGCCTGGCTCTCTTTGTGGGGCTCCACCGCGAGCATCTCGAGATAGCGGTCCGCATCGAGCGCCGCCATGCACCCGGCGCCCGCTGAAGTGATGGCCTGGCGGTAGACCCGGTCGGCGACATCGCCGGCCGCGAATACGCCGGCGATGCTGGTGGCGGTCGCATCCCCATCGAGTCCCGTACGTACCACGAGATAGCCCTCGCGCATCGTGAGCTGACCGGTAAAGAGCGAGGTGTTGGGTGTATGCCCGATCGCGACGAACACACCGGTGACCTCGAGCTCGCGTGGACCGGTGCCGCCGGGTGAGCGCAGCCGCAACCCGGTGACGCCGCGCTCGTCATCGCCCAGCACCTCCTCCACCGTGTGGTTCCAGACGAGTGAGATCTTGCCCGCATGGACTTCACGGAACAGCCGGTCCTGCAGGATCTTCTCCGCGCGCAGCTTGTCGCGCCGGTGCACGAGGGTCACGTGCTGCGCGATGTGCGAAAGATAGAGCGCTTCCTCGACCGCGGTGTTGCCGCCGCCGACCACCGCGACCCGGTGGCCGCGAAAGAAGAAGCCGTCGCAGGTGGCGCAGGCGGAGACACCACGGCCGCGGAATTTCTCCTCCGAGGCAAGTCCGAGATACTTGGCCGCGGCGCCGGTGGCGATGATCAGCGCATCGCAGGTGTAGTGCGCGAGA